>ONWZ01000027.1 GCA_900321645.1 uncultured Eubacteriales bacterium
TTGAAGTAACAATTATGGAAATGGTTGCTGCTAATGGATTAGTAAACTTATTTACTCCAACATGTGGCGCTATTATGGGTGGACTTGAACTCGCTAAAGTTAACTATACTACTTGGTTAAAATGGGTAGGAAAAGTTATCGTATGTATTGCAATTGTAAACATTCTGATTCTTACATTAGCAATGATACTTTTATAAAAATAAGCACATATCTTGTGCTTTTTTTATGCATCTATGTTAAAATGATAATAGAGGGATGTTATGAAGAAGTTATGGTTATTATTATTTAGTCTTTTACTTTTAACGGGGTGTGGAAGAGAAAAGGAAAAATTAATCTTAGTAACAGAGGCGGGCTTTGCTCCATATGAGTATTATTCAAATGGTGAAATAGTCGGTGTCGACATTGATATTGCCAAAGAAATAGCTAAGTCGCTAAATAAAGAATTGGTTATTAAAGATGTGGCTTTTGACTCGATTATCAGCGAAGTTAAAACTGGTAAGAGTGATTTGGGAGCGGCTGGAATTAGTTTTACTGAAGAGAGACAAAGAGAAGTCGATTTCACCATTGATTATGCTGAAAGTAAACAAGTAATCATCATCAATAAGGGAACTAATATTAGTGGTAGTGATGATTTAAAATATAAGAAAGTAGCCGTTCAACTTGGTAGTGTTGCTGATGATTATTTAAGTAATAACTTTATCAATATTGAGATAGTTAGGGAAAAGAAATTTTTAGCCGCTATTCAGGATTTAAAAGATCACAAAGTAGATGCTGTCGTTATGGATGAATTACCTGCGACAAAATTAGTAACAAGTGAAATGTTAATTCTTGAAGAACCATTACTTACAGATAGTTATGGAATGGTTGTAAGAAAAGGAAATACTGAATTATTGGAAGAATGTAATAAAGTTATTCTTCGTTTAAAGCAAACAGGTAAAATAGATGAATATTTACTTAAACATCTTGGAGTTAATGAAACTAAAGAAGAAAAAAGAACATTAAAAGAACGTTTCTATGATTCCGTTATTTATGATGGTAGATATAAATTTATTTTAGAGGGTTTAAGGAACACTTTAATTATCGCTTTGGGGGCAGTTTTAATCGGTATCTTGCTTGGAATGATTGCGTCAATATCTAATAATATATATTTAAATACCGGTAAATTTAAATTGTTAAGTATGATTTCTAAAGCATATGTAACGGCAATTAGAGGTACTCCATCAACATTACAATTGATGATTATCTATTATGTGATTTTTAAACAGACGAGCATCAATATTGTTTTGGTAGGTATTATTGCTTTTGGTATCAATAGTGGAGCTTATGTTGCTGAAATAATTAGAGCGGGCATTAATTCAATTGACAGAGGGCAATGGGAAGCAGGTTATGCTCTAGGATTAAACTATCCACAAGTAATTGGAAAAATTATTTTACCACAATCAATTAAAAACATTTTACCGGCTCTTGGTAATGAATTTATCACTTTGGTAAAAGAAACTTCAATTGGGGCTTATATTGGTATTGTTGAATTGACAAAAGCTTCTGATATTATTGCTTCAAGAACGTATGATTATTTCTTCCCATTAATTTTAATTGCTATTATCTATTTAATCATTACTTTACTTTTGAGTAAATTTATAAATTTAATGGAAGTGAGGTTAAATAATGCTAGAAATTAAAAAATTAGAAAAGAGTTTTGGAGAGAAAAGAGTATTAAAAGGAATTAATCTAACCATTAATAAAGGTGATATTATTGGCATTATTGGGCCCTCTGGTTGTGGTAAAAGCACCTTACTTAGATGTATCAATTTATTAGAAAAACCAACTGGTGGCAAAATAATTTTTGATGGAAAAGATATTCAAAATAGTAAACACATTTTAGATGTACGAAGAAGAATTGGAATGGTCTTTCAACAATTTAATCTCTTTAATCATATGACAGTTTTAGATAATATTATTTTAGCTCCGACCATAAATAAATTTATGACTAGGGAAGACGCCGTCAGAAAAGCTAATACTTTACTAAAGAAGGTAGATTTACTAGATATAAAGGATAGTTATCCAAATCAAATATCTGGTGGTCAAAAACAGAGGGTAGCAATTATTAGGACACTGATGATGAATCCTGAAATTATCTTATTTGATGAACCAACTAGTGCCTTAGATCCAGAAATGATTGGTGAAGTTACTAATTTAATGAAAAAATTAGCAGATGACGGAATGACAATGTTAATTGTTTCGCATGAGCTTAATTTAATTAAAAACTTCTGTACTAGAGTTATCTATATAGATGATGGTAAGATAGTGGAAGAAGGTACAAATAAAGAAATATTTAATAAGCCTAAAGATAAAAGATTAAAAAATTTCTTATTAAAGATCAATAATAAATAAAAAGTGCTTGTCTTTCCTTATTTTATATGGTATAATTTGTATGTATCAAGACGAAGAGTGGCAAAAACCACTCTTTATTGTTGAACTCTAAGGAGGTAATATGGAAGAGAAAGTAAAAAAATTATTAGAGCAAGACGTTAACAAACTAGGCGTATCTATCGATAGTGTTGTTTATGAAAAAGAAGGTGGCAATTACTTTTTAAGAATAGTTATTGACCGTGATGAACCTATTGATATTGACACTTGTGTAGAAGTTACTAATGTTATCAATCCCCTTTTAGATAAGGCTGATTTCATTAGTGATAGCTACATCCTAGACGTTAGTACAAAAGAGAAAGGTGTAAAAGATGAACAGTAAACAAGCAAAAGAATTTATTAAGGCATTAGATGCACTTGTCGAAGAAAAAGGAATTGATAAACAAATCGTTATCGATGCAATGGAAGCAGCTATGGCTAATGCTTACAAAAAGAATACGGGAATAACTAATGTTAAAGCTACGGTTAATCCAGAAACTGGTCAAATTAGACTATTTACTTATAAAACAGTAGTTACCGATGATCCAATCGTCAACGAAGAGGGCGAAGAAGTAGTACCAGAATTTGATGAAAATACGCAAATTATGCTTGATGATGCCAAGAAAATTGTTGATGATATTAAACCAGGAGAAACAATTGATACCGAAGTGACTATTATTCCTGAAGAATTTGGACGTGTAGCTGTTTTATCAGCTAAGCAGATTATTGTTCAAAAAGTAAAAGAGGCTGAAAAAGAATTAGTTAATCAAGAATTTGGAGACAAACAAGATGAAATTTTAATTGGTACTTTATCAAGAGAAGACTCAAAAAACTACTATGTTGATTTAGGTAGAGCACATGGTGTATTACCTAAAGATGAAATTATTCCTGGTGAAAAGTTAGAAATGGGGTCTTCAATTAAAGTATATGTATCAAAAGTAGAAATGGGGACGAAAGGAATATTTATCCTTTTATCAAGAAGTCATTATGGATTTGTCAAGAGATTACTTGAAAATGAAATTCCTGAACTATCTGACGGAACAGTTATTTTATATTCTGTAGCTAGAGATGCTGGTAATCGTAGTAAGATAGCCGTATATTCAGAATATGATAAAGTAGATCCTGTCGGAGCAATTATTGGTGAAAAAGGATCAAGAATTAATAGAGTATTAAGTCAATTAAATGGTGAAAAAATTGATGTTATTCTTTATGATAAAGATCCTGCAAAATTTATTCAAAATGCCTTAAATCCTGCTAAGGATGTTGAAGTAAGAATTACTGATGAAAAGAATAAAGAAGCATTGGCAATTGTCAATGATGAGAATTCTTCTTTAGCAATCGGTAAAAAAGGTCAAAATGTTAAATTAGCATCTAGACTTACAAAATATCGTATTACCATTAAAAAGGCAGATGAATTAAATGAAGAATAAAAAAATACCTATGCGTAGTTGTGTCGTAACTAAAGAAAAATTACCAAAAGGAGAATTACTTAGAATTGTAAGAACGCCTGAAGGAAAAGTTATGGCAGATATTACTGGTAAATTAAATGGTAAAGGAGCATATATTAAAAAAGATATAACTGTTTTAGAAAAAGCGAAAAAGAGTAAAATATTAGAAAGAACTTTAGAAACAGAAATATCTGAAGAAGTATATGAAGAAATAAGCAAAATAATAAATAAATAGATTGGGAGGCGATATGTATGATGAGTGTATCTGAATACGCAATTGATGTAGATAAAAGTATTGACTACATTTTTGAATTATGTAAGAAATTAAATATTAATGCTAACCATGAAGATGATATGTTAAGTGATGATGATATCATCTTATTAGACAACGAAATTGCAAATATGAGTGACAGTGAAGAAGAGGAGAAAGAAGAAGGACTCTTTGATGAAGAAAACTTTGATGATTCCTATGAAGAAGAATTAGATGAAGTAAAGCAAGAAATAACTGTTAATAAAAGAAAACATACTAAAAGTAATAAAGAGAGTAAAAAGGATGAAAATAATGATTTTGCTAAGCAGAAGAAAGAAATGTATAAGCACAAAGAAAAATTGCAATCAAATGTTAAAACCAAAGATGACACAATAGTGCTTTATACTGAAGGAATGAATGTTTCTGATTTTGCGAATGTATTAGGTTTAAATGTAGCAGAAGTAATCAAAAAATTAATGAGCTTAGGCAAAATAATGAATATCAATGCAGCCATTGATTTTGAAACTGCTGAAATTGTGGCATTAGATTATGGCAAAACTTTAAAGAAAGATACAACGAGAGATGAGACTAATTTTGAAGAATTAGAGATTATTGACGATGAGAAGGATTTAGTTTCTCGTCCACCAGTGATTACCATTATGGGACATGTAGATCATGGTAAGACAACTTTACTAGATACAATTAGAAAAACCAATGTAGTGGAAGGTGAAGCTGGCGGAATTACACAACATATTGGAGCTTATCAAATAGTTTATAATAATCGACCAATAACATTCATTGATACTCCTGGACATGCAGCATTTACAGAAATGCGTGCAAGAGGTGCCAGTGTTACAGATATTGTAATTATTATTGTAGCGGCTGACGATGGCGTTATGCCACAGACAAAAGAAGCTATTGATCACGCCAAAGCAGCTGGCGTACCAATTGTCGTAGCGGTTAATAAAATTGATAAACCAAATGCTAATCCAGAAAGAGTAATGACTGAAATGAGTCAAAATGGTATTACTCCTGATACTTGGGGTGGAGATACATTATTTGTTAATATCTCGGCCAAGACTGGTGAAGGTATTCCAGAACTTTTGGATAATTTATTATTAATTGCCGATATGCAAGAACTTAAAGCAAATCCAAATAGATATGCTAGCGGTACCGTTATCGAATCTAAGATGGATAAATCACTTGGAGTTGTAAGTACAGTTTTAATCCAAAATGGTACTTTAAGATTAGGTGATGCCGTTGTTGTTGGTAATTACGAAGGTAAAGTTAGAACTTTAAAAAATGACCGCGGAGAAAATTTAGTTGAGGCAACTCCTTCAATGCCAGTATCGATTACTGGTATCAGTGAAAGCCCAGCCGCTGGAGATAAATTTATGGCTTTTGAAAACGAAAAGAAAGCTAAAGCAATTTCTGAACAAAGGATTGCGGCAGCGAGAAAGAAAAGCCTAAATACCCAAACTTCAGTTTCTTTAGATGATCTATTTGGTCGAATTGAAGCCGGCGCTAAAGAAATCAATGTTATCTTGAAAGCCGATGTTAAAGGTAGTGAAGAAGCTGTTAAAAACTCATTACTTAAATTAGATGTTGAAGGTATCAAGATTAATGTTATTAGAAGCAGTATCGGAACAGTTACTGAAAGTGATATTGTGCTTGCGGCTGCTTCAAATGCCTTAATTATTGGTTTTAATATTAGACCAAATAATAAAACAATGGAATACGCTAAAGAAAAAGGCGTTGATATTAGGCTATATAATATTATTTATAAAGTAGTCGAAGAAATGGAAGCAGCTATGAAAGGTAAACTAGATCCCGAGTATGAAGAAAAAGTATTAGGGTCAGCTGAAGTTAGAAAACTATTCAAATTTTCTAAAGTAGGCACCATTGCTGGTTCTTATATCACTGATGGAATTGTTAAAAGAGATGCAAAAGCAAGAATTATTCGTGACGGTGTAGTCATCTATGATGGTAACATTAACTCAATTGCTCGTGAAAAAGATCAAGTAAAAGAGGTAAAACAAGGACTAGAATGTGGTATTACAATTGAAAACTTTAATGATATCAA
>ONWZ01000131.1 GCA_900321645.1 uncultured Eubacteriales bacterium
GAAATGCGCCCATAGCTCAATTGGATAGAGCGTTTGGCTACGGACCAAAAGGTTTGGGGTTCGAATCCCTATGGGCGCGCCATTTAGAAATTTTAAGGACTTTTAAGTCCTTTTTTCTTTTACTTTTATAGAAAGTATGCTATAATCACATTAGAATAGGAGGAGTTGTAGTGAGTAATATACATGTTACTAGCGAAATTGGAAAATTAAAGAAAGTTTTATTACACAGGCCTGGTAATGAACTTTTAAATCTAACGCCTGATACTTTAGAGCGTTTATTATTTGATGATATTCCATTTTTACCGGATGCACAGAAAGAACACGATGCTTTTGCCAAAGCTCTTAAAGATAATGGTGTAGAAGTTGTTTATCTTGAGGACTTGATGGCTGAGGTATTATCAATCAATTCAAATATTAAGACGAAATTTATCAGACAGTTTATGAAAGAAGCGGGTATTAATACTATCAAATATAAAAATATGGTAGAAAAATATTTGATGGCTATTAAGGACGAAAAAGAATTAGTATTAAAAACAATGGAAGGTATCCAAGTGGGAGATATTCCTGAAGAGCAAAGAGAAGTTGAAAAAACATTAGTTGATTTAATTGATACGCCAGATAAATTTATTGCTGATCCAATGCCTAACCTATATTTTACGAGAGATAATTTTGCAAGTGTTGGTGAAGGAATCGATTTGCATAGAATGTATTCTGTAACAAGAAACAGAGAAACTATCTATGCTGAATATATATTTAAATATCACCCAGACTATAAAGATACAAAATTATTCTATAATCGTGATTATGATTGGCATACTGAAGGTGGTGATTTGCTTAATATCAATGATCATATCGTAGCCATTGGTATTTCACAAAGAACACAGCCTGAAGCAATCGATCAATTAGCGAAAAATTATTTTAAGGATCCCGATTGTAAAATTGATACTGTTTTAGCGTTTAATATCCCATCTAGTCGTGCATTTATGCACCTTGATACGGTATTTACCCAAATTGATAAATATACTTTTACATATCATCCAGGTATTATGGGAACATTACAAGTATTTGAAATTACCGAAGGATTTGACCCAACGACATTTGAAGATTTAAATGTTAAAGAAATTAATGCTCCATTAGATGAAATACTTGCTAAATATTTAGGTCATCCAGTTAAACTTATTCCTTGTGCTGGCGGTGATAAAGTAGCGGCTGAAAGAGAACAATGGAATGATGGCTCTAATACTTTGTGTATTGCACCAGGAACGGTTGTTGTATATGACAGGAACAATGTTACAAATGATGTATTAAGAAAAGAAGGCATCAATGTTATTGAAATACATGGAGCTGAAATATCACGTGGCCGAGGCGGTCCAAGATGTATGAGTATGCCACTTGTAAGGGATGATGTTGAATGGTAGATTTAAGAGGAAGAGATTTTTTAAAACTATTAGATTTTACACCTGAAGAAATTGAACACTTATTAAAGGTGGCTACAACCTTAAAAAAACAAAAACATAATCATGAATCACACATGTACTTAAAAGGAAAACAAGTCGCTTTGATATTTGAAAAAGATTCAACAAGAACGAGATGTGCCTTTGAAGCAGGAGCAGTTGATTTGGGAATGCAAGCAACTTATATTGGACCAACCGGTTCACAGTTAGGAAAAAAAGAAACGATTGCTGATACGGCAAGAGTGCTTGCTAGTATGTATGATGGTATCGAATATCGTGGATTTGGACAAGATATTGTTGAAAGTTTAGCAAAATACTCAAAAGTTCCTGTTTGGAATGGTCTAACTAATGAATTCCATCCAACACAAATGTTAGCGGATGTGATGACTATTCGTGAAGAATTTGGCAATCTAAAAGGCAGAACATTATGTTTCTGTGGCGATGCCAGAAACAATGTTGGTAATTCTTTAATGGTTGTATGTTCAAAATTAGGTATGAACTTTGTATGTGCAGCACCTAAAGAATTATTTCCAGAAGAAAAATTAGTTAAAGAATGTGAAAAAATATGTAAGGAAACTGGAGGAACGATTACTTTAGAAACTAATATCATGGAAGCTACCAAAGGAGCAGATGTAATATACACAGATGTATGGGTATCAATGGGCGAACCAATGGAACTTTGGCAAAGTAGAATTGATTTGCTAAAAGATTATCAGGTTAATAAAAAGGTAATGGAAAACGCCAGTCCTAAGGCAATTTTCTTACATTGTCTACCATCTTTTCATAATATCGATACTTCAATTGGTAAAGATATTTATGAAAAATTTGGACTTACTGAGATGGAAGTTACCGATGAGGTATTTGAATCGTCTCAATCAAGGGTTTTTGAAGAAGCAGAAAACAGATTACATACGATTAAGGCTGTTATGTTAGAAACTCTTAAGAAATAATGGTCTATACAATCAATGATTGTTTTAGATAAACTGGTTAATTTAGAATAAGGAGGAAAGAAAAAATAATGGAAAAGTCTGAAAAAGAAGCCAGAAAAAAAGTTTCTCAGAAAAAAAATCAAAAAAGATCACTTACCTTATCTGCATTTACGATCATTTTGATTTTAACAATTGTGTTAGCAATAATTACACACTTTTTACCTGCGGCACAATTTGATGGAGATACTTTAATTGATGGTAGTGGTGTTGTTGGCGCTACACTATCACAAACATTATTAGCACCAATATTAGGATTTGTAGATGCCATTGACATTTGCTTATTCGTACTTGTTTTGGGTGCATTCCTAAAAGTTGTCACTAAGACAGGAGCACTTGAAACTGGAATTGAAGTTTTAATTAAGAAACTTAAAGGTAGAGAACTTATTTTAATTCCAATTTTAATGTTTATCTTCTCAATTGGTGGTACTACTTATGGTATGCTTGAGGAAACCGTTGGTTTTTATGCTATCCTTAGCGTAGCAATGGTTGCCGCAGGAATGGATACCATCGTTGCTTCAGCAATCGTACTACTTGGAGCAGGTTCTGGAGTTCTTGGTTCAACAATCAACCCATTTGCAGTTGGTGCTGCAATTGACTCACTACCTGCTGGAATGGCTGTTAACCAAGGAATTATTATTGGACTTGGTGTTTGCTTATGGTTATCTACTTATTTAATAGCAATGCTATTTGTAGTATCATATGCCAAGAAAGTTATTGCTAAGAAAGGATCTACTTTCTTATCTCTTCAAGAACAAAAAGCAATGGAAGAAACTTATGGAGCAAAAGATGATAAGAAGAAAGTTGTTAAGCTTACTACTTCACAAAAAGTTACTCTTTGGTTATTCTTGCTTACATTTGTAGTAATGATTGTTGGATTTATTCCTTGGGGAAGCTTTGGAGTAACATTATTTGAAAAAGGTAAATTCTTCTCAACAATTACTGGTTTGCCATTAGGTGAATGGTACTTCCAAGAATCTACATTATGGTTCTTAATTATGACAATAGTTCTAGGTGTTGTTAACGGCATGAGTGAACATGAATTTGTCGATACCTTCATTGATGGTGCTGACGATATGGTTGGCGTTATCTTAGTTATTGCCATTGCAAGAGGTGCATCAGTATTGATGACCCAAACATATTTAGATAATTATATTATCTTCAATGCTGCTAATGGATTAAGTAATGTACCAAAAGCTGTATTTGCACCACTTAACTATATTCTTCATACAGGATTATCAATTTTAGTTCCATCATCTAGCGGTCTTGCTTCATTATCTACACCAATTATGGGCCCACTTGCTGCTAA
>ONWZ01000049.1 GCA_900321645.1 uncultured Eubacteriales bacterium
AATGAAAATAATTGGTGTGCATAAAAACTTCTTATGAAGTTTTTTTCTTGTTAAATAGATGTAAAATTAAAAAATGTGATTAAATAAAATTCTAATTAATGAGATAAGTAATAACTTAATAAATGTAATAAATAGTTTATATAAGTGAAAAGATACTAACAATATGATAATTGTCGGTATCTTTTTTTAAATAATTACAGTATTCTTAACTTTTTTTCTTTGCTTGAACAAAGTAATATCTTTTGTTATTATGCATAAAAAGGAGGAGATAATGGATTACGCGGATATTAATTATAATACTTTTGAAAGCATTAAACATATAAATCTATTAGGGCATGAATATTGGAGTGCCAGAGAATTAAAAACTATTTTAGGATATTCACAATGGCGTCGATTTAACGAAGTAATTGAGAAAGCTAAAATTGCTTGTAAGAACAGTAATTATAACGCTTCGGAACATTTTGCCGACGCCGGCAAAATGATACTAATTGCTAAAGGTGGCGAAAGAAATGTTTTAGATTATCATTTATCGCGTTATGCGTGTTATCTAATCGCTCAAAACGGTGATTCAAGAAAGCCGATCATTGCTTTAGCACAAACATATTTTGCTATTCAAACAAGGCGGCAAGAATTAAGTGAAAAAGCATATTCTGAATTAACTGAAGATGAAAAAAGATTTTATCAAAGAGATTTGACAAGAAAGGGTAATTATTCATTAAATCAGGCTGCAAAAAATGCTGGTGTTAGGAATTTTGATAGATTTCATAACTATGGTTATCGCGGGCTTTATAATGGAGAAACAGCAAATGATATTGCTAAAAGGAAGGGTTTAAGGTACCGGGAAGATATTTTAGATAATATGGGAAGTGATGAATTAATTGCTAATCTGTTTTGAATATCACTAACTGAACAAAAATTGAAAAAAGATAACATTGTTGGTGAAATGAATGCGAATAATACGCATTATAAGGTTGGATTAAAAATAAGAAGACCATAAAGGAACTAGGTGGAACAATGCCGGAAGATGTACCTACACCTAATAAGAGTTTAAAAGAATTAATTAAAAACGATAAATTAGAATAATATTGGCAAAATAAGGGATTTTATGATATAATTTTAATGTTTGTTGGTGATAAAAATGATTAAAGAAATGGAAGCATATGCGAAAGAAAACAAAGTACCAATAATGCTACCTGATGGAATAGATTATTTATGTAACTATATTAAAGAGCATAGCATTAAAAATATCTTAGAAATAGGTAGTGCTATAGGGTACTCAGCAATCAGAATGGCTATGGTTAATGATTATGTAATGGTAACAACTATTGAAAAAGATGAAGCTAGATACAATGAAGCTGTTAAAAACATTCACAAGTGTAATTTAGATAAACGTATTAATATTATTTTGGATGATGCCTTAAATACTAAAATAGATGGCGAATTTGATTTAATATTCATTGATGCATCAAAAGGTAATAATATTAATTTTTTTAAAAAATATAGTGCTAATTTAAGTAAATATGGTATAATAATCACCGATAATTTATTTTTTCACGGACTTGTTAAAGACGAAAGTTTAATTATGACTAAAAATCAAAGAGGTATAGTTAGAAAAATAAAAGAATTTATTACTTTTTTAGATGAAAATGAAGACTTTTCAACCGAATATATTTCGGTTGGTGATGGGTTATCTATTTCTAAAAGAAAGTAAAATATTAGGGTGGTTTTGATGAAAGTAATTAAGGTATATGATAAAGATAGTGACATTAGGAGTTATAATCGTAATGTTTTTAGGGCAACGGAAAGTCTTTTAGCTACTTTTCCATATGAATATGGTGAAAATTATCGTCATAATTTAGAGACACTTGAATTAATTCAAGTAGATAAGTTTACTGATAATTCAATGACTGGATATTATGATGATCAAGCTAATGTCATTTTCTTCACTAAAAAGATGGCTGTTGGGCATGAACTATTTCATATGGCATCAAATGATTTAGAAGAAGGAACTTATGCTTTTCAAAGTAAGATGCAAATGGAACTTGGTTTAATTGAAGGAATGACTGAATATTTTGCAGTTAAAGCGTATGATTTGGAAATACCTGGAGCATATCCTTTTGAGGTGTTTTGTGTAACAATGCTTGAGGATATTCCCAATATTTTTAAACCATATTTTATACCTAATAATAAAGAGTTTATTAGTTTATTTCCAAATAGACGTGATATTTATAGTTTGCTTTATTCATTAGATGCATATAATGAGATGTACTCAAAAATTTTGGATAATGAATATAATAAAAAAGACGATGATATAAATATAACATTATTTAGAAATACGATTAAAGATGTTTTTAATAGTTTGATAGAAATTGAACTTTCCTTAGAAAAAGATCCACATATGCTTAGACAATATGATTTTAAGTTTATGGAATATCTTGGAGGTAAAAAATTAGAACTATTATTTAATAAATTTTATCCAAAATATTATGAATATGCCGATAAACTTATAGATAAAAAGATTAGAAAGAGGAAGATGTAAGTATGAAATTAATTGTTAGTGCGAATTCAATTAACCACTTGAATAGTTTAATTAAGAAGAATGTTGATGGTGTTATCATATCTATTGATAAATTAGCTGTCAATGATTCTTTTTATATAACTACAAGTGAATTAAAGAAAATAGATTTTAAAGATAAGGAAGTATTTGTTAGTTTAAACAAACTTATGCATAATAGTGATCTAGAATTATTAAGAAAAACAATTGAGGAACTAAAAGAAATGAATGTCAGAATCATATTTTATGATATGGCTGTTTATAATATAGCTAAAGAGTATGATATGGTAAATAGATTAATTATTAGTCAGGATCATTTAAATGCTTCAGTATTATCAAATAAATTCTATTTAAAGAGAGGTATAAAAGCTAGTTACATTACATCTGATATAACTAAGGATGAACTACTTGAAATAAAAGAGAAAAGTGGTATGGAAATATTCTTTTTAGGATATGG
>ONWZ01000072.1 GCA_900321645.1 uncultured Eubacteriales bacterium
CCCCAATCCCCAATCCCCAATCCCCAATCCCCAATCCCCATTTTTTGTATCCTAAATGAAAAAATGATTAATTTTTAATCTTAAACTAAATAAATATATAATTTGTTTTAATATTATACTTTAATAAATGAAATCTATGATTTTTTTGTTGTTGCTTTTTGAAATAATCTTTTGTACTCAATCAGATAGAAAATTTTACCGTTGTGGATATGGTAATAAAAAATTTGATCCAAAACCATTGAATGATTTGGTTGTGAGCAATAAAAAAAACTCATCTTATTCAAGAATATTGGAAGAAGATGATGGATTCAAAGACCTAAATATATACTTTGATTTTGAAAACCTCAAAAGCCATGCCAAGGACTTCGGTATATCAGATTCATATCTAACCATGATTATTAATGCTATTAACAAGGCTACTAAAACCTTAGGAAGTTTATTAAGAGTAGTACCACCTGTTAATACACCATGTTCTCCTGCAACGATACAATCATATGGAATTGATAGTTGGAACCAGACGTTTCCAATTTTTATGAGCCCGGCACATAAAGGAATGAGAGACATAGGTGTAGATATGGTTATTTTTGGAAAATTTGATAATTCATTGGAAGATGATGTCTTTGCTTCTTCTGAAGCAAAAGGTTACGATCCTAACAACGACAGAATTATAACAGGAGTTTTGTATATTAATAGTAAAATAAATTTAGAAAAAACACATTCTGATCGTTATTTGACAACAATAATGCTTCATGAACTTACACATTTATTAGGGTTCGAAATAAATTTTATCAATTATAATGGCTTTTTTAAACAAGAACGTGATTCTCAAGGTATTCTTCACTCTTATATTACATCACCAAAAGTAATAGAAGTGGCTAAAAAATATTTTAAATGCGATAATGATATTAAAGGAATAGAAGTAGAAGATAATGTTGGAAGTGTTAGTTCTTATTCACATTGGGATGCAAGATATTTATTAGGAGAATATATGAATTATAAAATTTATACAGAAGAAGAGGTCATTTCTGAATTTACTTTGGCTTTGCTTGAAGATCTAAAATTTTTCAAGGCAAAATATTACACTGGTGGTTTAATGAGATATGGAAAAGGAAAGGGATGTGAATTTCTCCTAGGTGATTGTATTAATAGAAATACAGAAAAAACACCTTTTAAAAACGAATTTTTTGATAGTGTTACAAGCAAAATAAAAGGTGAGAATAATTACTATTATGATGCTGCTTGCTCAAGTGGAAGACAAAGTAAAGCTTATCACTATTTTCTTAGATTTGATGCTGCGCAAGCTAGCTATATATATTTCAAGGATAATATAATTGGATCACAATATACCAACGGTTGTCCAGTTGGTCAATTATCCGAAAGTGAAACAGAGAATGATTATTATGCTGGACGTTGTTCTTCATTAGGGTCAAAGGGTGATTATGGTGATCAAATATATTACCAGTATGAAGGTCCTGAAAATGTTGATGGTAGAACAATTTATACTATACATATTTATTTTAATTCAAGTGCCGAAATGTTAGATTATACAGGTGAAGCATATTCTGATCATTCTCATTGCTATCAAAGTTCTTTATATAAAAATAGCTTGAGTTTAAAGCAAGAAAAAACTAGAGCAGTTTGTTATGAATCATTTTGTTCTAATCGTTCTTTGACTATAAAAATATTTAACGATTATTTTGTTTGTCCAAGAAAGGGAGGGAAAGTCTTAGTAGAAGGATATAAAGGAATGTTCTTTTGTCCGGATTATTATTTAGTATGTTCAGGAACAGTAATGTGTAATGATATGTATGATTGTGTTGATAAAAAATCTGAGGCAAAAGAGGATAGTTATAATTATGATTATATTCCAGAAACAAATCAAATGTTATCAGAGATAGAAGGTAGTGCTGAAGATAATACAAATAACTATGAATTAAGTGATGATGGAATATGTCCTCAATACTGCAAAAAATGTTTAGATAATAAAGTATGTGTCATTTGCAAAGAAAATTGTTATGAGCTTCGCTCTAAAACAAATAGTGCTTTTAAAGGTTGTTTGCCATATGAATTAGCAAATATTGGACATTACAAAGAAAATAATCAAAATATATATTATAAATGCTTAGATAAGTGTGAAAAATGTACAACAGGGACAAATTGTCAAAAATGTATTGATGGTTATTTATTCACATTGGGACGTTGTATAAAAATAATTGATAATTGTTTAGAATATAATCTTGATTATTGTGAGGAATGTAACAATGGTTATGCTTTCAAAGAAGATAATAGAATGGAATGTTTCAATATAGCAGAAAATTTCAAAAATCATTATACTAATGATGGAGGTATTTCTTATTATCCATGTAATAGTGAAATATCAAATTGTAATAAATGTTATCATAATAGAGAAACTGGTGAAATAAAATGTTATTTATGTGATACTAATTTTGTTGTATTTCAACAAGATTATACATGTATAAATAAAAATAATTTAGATAATAGTTATAAAGCTATAAATGATACACATGTTGATTTATGTAATAATATACTTGGTTATAAATATTATGAAAACAAATGTGTTAGAGATATC
>ONWZ01000013.1 GCA_900321645.1 uncultured Eubacteriales bacterium
TCTTATCTGCGCTAAGTATATACAATTGTTATTGAGAGAGAAACTCAAAAGATAAGAAACTAAACTAAATACTGATAATATTTAGGTTATGGTTATAGTTATAGTTTAATTATTACATATACTAATAATTCATAATTTTTTAATTATAATTATTATAGTCGTTAATAATTAATGTAATTATAACGTCGTAGTTTATTCAAAACTCGGGTCAATTGTTTTATCAGAACAATTGATTTTTGTTTCTATTGATATTAATAAGTGCAGTACCCAATATTGACACTTATTTTATTTTTATATATAATTTAAATAGGTGATGAGATGAAGAAAACAATTAGAGATTATCAATATGAAGGTAAGAAAGTAATCATTCGTTGTGATTTAAATGTTCCCATTAAAAATGGTGAAATAACAGATGATACGCGTATTAAAGAGAGCCTTGAATCTATTAACTATTTAACCAATCATAAGGCTAAAGTAATTGTTTTATCCCATTTAGGTAAGATTAAAACGGAAGAAGATAAGCATGATAATACATTATATCCAGCATATAAAAGATTAAAAGAATATTTACATACTAATATTTATTTTAGTAAAGCAACAAGAGGAAAAGAACTTGAAGATCTAGTAAATAAATTACAAAATGGCGAAGTATTATTAATAGAAAATACCCGTTATGAAGATTATCCTGATAAATTAGAAAGCAATTGTGATGAAGAACTAAGTAAATACTGGGCTAGTCTAGGTGAAATATTTATTAATGATGCCTATGGAACTACCCATAGGGCTCATGCTTCTAATGTCGGTATTGCTAAATTACTACCAAACGGAATTGGCTTTTTGGTAGAGAGAGAAATTACGAAAATAGATCAAATATTAGAGGAAAATACTCACCCATATACTTTAGTTATGGGAGGCAAGAAAGTAAGTGATAAAACCTTAGTAATTGATAACTTAATTCAAAAATGTGATTATTTATTATTAGGTGGTGGTATGTGCTTTACTTTTCTTAAAGCTAAAGGACTAGAAGTTGGTTCATCGATAGTCGATAATGAAAATATTGAATATTGTCAGAATTTATTGGCTAACTATTCAAATAAAATAATCTTACCATTAGATATTGTCACCAAGGAAAAGAAAATTGTTGATGCAGATCAAATGTCATCAGATGATATCGGCTATGATATCGGCCCTAAAACAATTGAATTGTTTAGTAAGATATTAAAAGAATCAAAAAGAGTAATTATTAATGGACCAATGGGCGTTTTTGAGGAAAAACCATTTGATAATGGTACTAAAAGTATTTACCAAGTACTAAAAGATAGTCATATTAAAACTCTAATTGGCGGTGGTGATTCAGCAGCTTCTGTTAATTTGCTTGGTTTCAGTAATGATTTCTATCATATATCGACTGGTGGTGGAGCAACATTAGAATACTTATCCGGTGTTCCCCTTAAAGCGATTGAAGTGATTGAAAATAAATAAAATAATGAGAAGTACAAAAAATACTTCTCATTTTTTATGAATCGACTAATTTCGACATAACGAAGTACTATAATGAAAATAACAGAAAGAGGAGAGTATTATGGAAAAAATTAAAGTGTTAATGATTGATGATAATCAAAGTCTAGTTGATATGGTCAAAGAATACTTTGATAATCATAACAAAATTGAAGTAGTACTAAGCTGTAAAGATGGAGAAGAAGGATTAAGTACCATTCTTAATAAAGGGAATGAATATGATGTTATCTTGTTAGATCTAGTTATGCCCAAAAAAGATGGTATTTATGTCCTCGAAGAATTAAACAAAAGAGGTATTGAAAAGAATATTATTGTCGAAACATCTTATAATGAACCTAAGGTAATTAGAAAAGTATCAGAATATGGTGTTAATTATTATATTCTAAAACCATTTGATTTAGCCGATTTAGAAAATAGAATACTAGCAATCTTCAACGAAATGAGCAGTAAATCAATTAATTTGTATCATAGCAATTTGCAAATTTCAATTACCAAGATGCTACATGAATTAGGTATGCCCTCACATATCAAAGGATATCAATATATAAGAGAGGGTATTAGCATGATTTATAATGACCCCTCATTAATTGGTGGAATTACTAAAGAACTATATCCTGAATTGGCCACTAAATTTGATACAACTGTATCGAGGGTTGAAAGAGCGATCAGACACGCCATTGAAGTAAGCTGGAATCGTGGCAATTGGGATTATATGGAAGAAATTTTTGGTCATAGCGTCGATATTGATAAAGCCAAACCAACCAATAGCGAATTTATTGTTACCGTTGCTGATAAATTAAGATTAGAAATAGCTAAACAACCTGTTTAGCTATTTTTATCCACAAAAAAAGTAGAGTACTAAACTCTACTATAGAATTCAACTATTAAAGCTTCGTTAATTTCAGCATTAAGTTCGCTTCTTTGAGGGTATCTTACATAAGTACCTTGTTTCTTCTTTTCATCATAACTAATGAAATCTACTCTACCTTTAGCATTAGCTAAAGCAATTTCGATTCCCTTATGATCAGCTGAATTTTCCTTAATCGCAACAACATCGCCTGGTTTAACTCTATAAGATGGAATATCAACTTTCTTACCATTAACTGTAATATGTCCATGATTAACAAGTTGTCTAGCTCCTCTTCTTGTGTTAGCAAAACCAATTCTATAAACGATGTTATCTAATCTGCTTTCAAGTAAGATGAATAGGTTTTCACCATGAACACCTTTCATTTTAGCAGATTCATTAACAAGTCTCTTGAATTGTTTTTCAGATAAACCATACATAAATCTAACTTTTTGCTTTTCTTGTAATTGGATTGCATAGTTAGATGGTTTTCTTTTTCTATCTTTACCATGTTGACCTGGACCAAAAGGTCTCTTTAAGTCTTTGCCATTTTCTAAGATAGAGAAACCAACACGTCTAGCTTGTTTGTTGTTTGGGCCTGTATATCTTGCCATTTCATTTCCTCCTTTTCTTTTTTGGAGATATTTGTTCTTTCATAGGGTGTTTAAATTGACTTTCGCTTACGCAGCAGAGGGCAAGCTACTAATACATAACACATTACAAAAAAACAAATATTGCTGCCAAATTCATTAAATATTATATACTAGAGTATATGCTCTGTCAAGTAAAACATGCAAAAACAAAAAAATAGCAAATTGTGTTAAATTGTGTCATATTTTTGTAAATTAATTTTCAAAGTCTATACATTATGTTATAATATAATTAGAAAGGATTTGATATTGATGAAATACAATATACGTGGTGATAAACTTGAAATAACCGATGCAATAGGAAACTATGTTGAATCTAAACTTGATAGGCTTAACAAGTACTTTAAAGAAGATAATATACTTGCCAATGTACTCTTAAGTGTTAAAGGAACTAGTCAAAAAATTGAAGTAACTATTCCTACCGACAAATTTATTTTAAGGAGTGAAGAAAGCGACAAAGATTTATATGCTGCAATTGATTTAGTAACTGACAAACTGGAAAGACAAATCAGAAAGAATAAAACGAGATTAAATAAACAAAATATTGATAATAAATTAAAAGAATTCAATTTTGATTATGAAGTAAAAGACGATGAAGAAAACTCTGAGGATGAAGTAATCGTAAAAAGAAAAAAATTAGAAATGAAGCCAATGGATGAAGAAGAAGCCATTCTTGAAATGAATCTTCTAGGTCATGAATTCTTTGTATATAAAGACATGCATACTAATAATGTAAATGTTTTATATCGTCGAAAAGATGGCAATTATGGCTTAATTGAAACAAAATAAAAAAGCATTATGCTTTTTTTCTTGTGATAAATAGTATTTTATTATATAATGGATATAGATAAGAGGTGTAAATATGTATTTTAATGAAAATAAAGAAGATACTAATATTGACAAGGAATTTAATAATAAGAATAAAGGTGATTCTTTCGATTTAAAGAAAATTTTATTAATTGTGGGATGCGTTATTCTGTTCATTATTATTCTATTGATAATTATATCTATCGTAAAAAATAATAAGAAATATTTCGTGGTCCTTGAAGGTGATGAAACAATGACCATATATCAAGGAGCAACATATAATGAACCAGGATATAGTGGATTTGATAACAAGAAACATGATTTAACTAGTGAAGTAAATGTAAAAAGTAATTTAGATGCTCAAAGCATCGGCACATATACAATTATATATACATTAAACAATAAGTCTATAAGTAGGACGATAAATGTCATTGAAAAACCTAAAGTAACAGCTATAATTCATTTATTAGGAGATAAAAATATGACGATTAAGATGGGTGAGAAGTTTGAAGATCCAGGTTATCGTGCAACTAATGCTTTAACAGGTGATATAACCGATAAGGTGGCACAAACAGGTATGGTTGATACATCTAAAAAAGGTGTTTATCGTATTGTTTACTCAGTAGTGGATAGTGATGGGGCAACTGTTTCAGAAGTAAGAACAGTAACTGTTGAATAAGAAGTACACTTAGTGTACTTTTTAAATGCCTAATAATAATGTACTCAAGAAGGTAAGTATTCCTGCAATCACCATTTGATATATTCTGCCAACTAGGAAGTAGTGATATTTTATATCAGTGTCGACAATTTGACTAAGTACTTGGATATGTACCGATATGCCGCCAAAAGCTAAAAACATACTAGCAATAATTAATTTATAATTCATCCCTAATGACAATTTACTAAGCGCATCTAAGCCAATTGTAATTTCAAATAATCCCTTAATCAACATCTGATTATAAAGATTAATCTTAAAAGAATTAATAATAATTGATGATAAAAGTAAAAACACCGTAATAATACCACATATTGTTATGGTGGTATCAATAGCCCTTTTTATTGATAAGATAAAGACACTACCAAATTTTTGATTCCTTTCTTGAGCAACTATTTCTTTATTGTGTTGATTACTAGTTCTGATACATATCCCCAGTATAAAATTACTGAGATAATGAATGACTAGCAGTATCATGCCTATTCTTTTATTGTTGAAAAAGAACAAACCAATAGTCGTTATAATAAACATCGGATTAGCGAAATGCGTAAACATCAAAATATGATTAGCTTCATCGCTATCAATTATACCCTTATCATATAAAGTTCTAGCATTTCTAGCATTTGATGGGAACCCAGATAACATACTTAAAATAAATATGGTCAATGAAGTATCACTAATATTAAAAATATATTTACATATTTTCTTTATATTTTGTGGAATATAATCGGTAATATTATAATTTATTAAAATATCTGATATAATAAAAAAGGGGAATAAAGTGGGGATAAGATTATTAACCCACATATTTAGCGCATACATAATTGAATCGTATATAATATTTTTACTAATAATTAACTCTATAAAAACAAATAGTGAAATAACAATAATCAAAATATTAAATATTTTATCTTTCATACTTAAAGATATGAATAAAATGATAAATAAATTATATAAATAAATAGGTGATAATATGAAAAAGTTTTTAAAAGAAAACCTAAGTTTTTTATTAATGTTGGCATTAATATTTGCTATCTTTAAAATTGAACTTCCATATTATATTGAAGCTCCTGGTGGAACTATTAATCTATCTAAACGTATCAATGAAAATTACAACCGTAAAGATGGTAGTTTGAATATGCTTTATGTAACTGAATATAAAGGAAACATTGTAACGGTATTGCTTAGTAAAGTGATAAAAACATGGGATTTGTATGAAATAAAAAAACAACAAGTGTCTAATGAAAACACCCACGACATATATATTAGAAATAAAGTAATGCTTGATAATTCAACTGGTAATGCTACCTACGTTGCCTATAAATATGCCAATAAAGATATTAATATTACTAGTAAAGAAAATATTGTTATCGCTACGACTAAAGATAATCATTTTGAAATAGGGGATATTATTTTAACAGTTGATGATTTAGAAGTAGAGAATATAAATACAATTAAAGAATACTTAAAAAATAAAGATCCTGGTGATGAAATAGACATTAAAATTGAAAGAAATAACAAAGAAAAACATATCAAAGAAATTTTAGATGAAGATAAAGTGCTTGGCATTATGATGGTTACTAATTATACATATGATGTCTCAGATAATTTAAGCATTGCTTTTAAAAATGGTGAAGGGGGATCTTCTGGTGGTTTAATTATTACCTTAGGTATCTATAGCGAAATAACTGGCACAGACTTATTAAAAGGCAGAAATATTGCCGGTACTGGCACCATTGATATTGATGGTAATGTCGGCGAAATCGATGGCATAAAATATAAAATAGCGGGTGCTGTTAGAAACCATATGGATGTTGTTTTAGTGTCACCATATAATTATGAAGAAGCTAAAAAAGTAGTCGAAGAAAATAATTATCAAATTGAAATAATTAAAGTAAATACTTTTAAAGAAGCTGTTGATTATTTAATGCAATAGCTTTTTTCATATTATTAAAAAAGAGACATATAATTTACTATGAAACAGGAAAATGAAGAAAAATTAATCAAGTATTTAAGAAGTTTAATTATCCGTAGTATGGTTGTAATTGTTTTGTTTTTAATTATGGCAATTCTCTCTAAAGCAAACAATACATATAAAGATTTAATTGTCTCGAATGTTTATGAAAAGAATATCTCTTTTGCCAAAATAAAAAAAATGTATGATAAATATTTAGGTGGTATTATTCCGTTAGATAAAAAGATTGCTAAAGAGATAACGGTTTTTAATGAAGAACTGACATACGATGATGCCTCAATCTATTATGATGGCGTAAAATTAACAGTCAGCGATAATTACCTTGTCCCAATTCAAGCTGAAGGTATGATAGTCTATATTGGTGAAAAAGAACATTATGGTAACGTCGTTATTATTGAGGGCATAGATGGTATTGATATATGGTATGGTAATATGGAAAAGATTAGTCACAAGCTATACGATTATGTTGAAAAAAATACTTATCTAGGAACAACTAAAGATAATGCATTATACCTAGTTTATCAAAAAGATGGTAAGTTTCTAGATTATCAAGCATATTTAAAATGAAAATAAAATTTCATTATACATATATATTAATAGCCTTTGGTTTTATAATCACCGGCTATTTTTCTAATCTACTTATATTTACCAGTATTATCATAATTCATGAATTAGGCCATTATTTATTTGCTAAATTAAACAATCTTGAGCCTGTATCGATAACAATATATCCATTTGGTGGAGTAACAAAGATAAATAGTTTAATAAATACTAAAACATCAAAAGAATTAATGGTGGCTCTTGCAGGAGTAACATTTCAGACAATGTATTATTTACTAATTGTTTTTTTATATCATAATCACATAGTCAGAAATTATCTTTTTAATATTTTTAAAGAATATCACTATCATATTCTTATTTTCAATTTATTCCCCATTTATCCATTAGATGGATCTAAAATTTTAAATCTAATTATGACTGAATATATGCCATATAAATTAACTCATAAAATAACAATTATTATTTCAATTATTACTTCAATAATTATAATCATTACTAATTATTATCAATTTAATTATACAACCATTCTAATTATCACTATTATTATTGATAATCTCATTAAATATTACAAGAATATTAACTATTTTTTCAATAAATTCTTATTAGAAAGATACCTCTATAAATTTAATCTTCATAAACCTAAAACAATAACTAAAATTACCGATATGTATAAAGAGAAATACCATATAATTAAAGAAAAAAATGAATATTTGACAGAAAAAGAACTTTTAAAGCGTCGATTTAAAGGAAAATACTAAAAAATGTTTGACATAAAGCCATATATTATGTTAAAATTATAACTGTTTGAAGACCTCGAGTGATGAACTCAACCGCACAGAAATTGGTTAAAAAGTGATTAATATCCACCATAATGGCGAGTCTTAAACAAATATATAAGGAGGTAAATATGAAAGCAATAATTGAAACAGGTGGAAAACAATATTATGTTACTGAAGGCGACACTATTTTTGTTGAAAAATTAGATGCTGAGGAAGGTAAGAAAGTTGTTTTTGATAAAGTTTTAATGGCCGGTGGTGTAACTGGTAACCCATATGTAAAAGGAGTTACTGTTGAAGGTAAAGTAGTAAAACAAGGCAAAGGTAAGAAGATGACAATCTTTACTTATGTTCCTAACAAAAGATCTACAAGAAAGAAACAAGGACATCGTCAACCATATACTAAAATTGAAATTACGAAGATTAAATAAGGTGCTTTTATGATTAAAGTAGAAGTAACAAAAAAAGATATTTCAGTAACTGGTCATGCCATGTATGATGATTATGGAAAAGATATTGTATGTGCTGCTGCAAGTAGCGTCATAACAACTTCGGTTGAAAGTATTGCTAGTATTAAAGAAGATGCTATCGATGTTAAAGAAGAACAAGATAAATTAACCATTATTATTAATAGTCATGATGAAATAACTAATAAATTAATTATTACAATGTTAAATTTATTACAAGAGTTACAAAAGAAATATCCCCAAAACATTAAAATTACTAATAAGGAGGAATAAAATATGTTAAAGTTTTTAGAATTTAATATACAATTATTTGCTCACAAAAAAGGACAA
>ONWZ01000148.1 GCA_900321645.1 uncultured Eubacteriales bacterium
AAAGATGATTTTGCTTTTGGATATATGTCAAAAGATATTAAAACTACTTTGTTTGGTGATGATGCTATTTCAGCGGATGAAGCTTTTGAAAATTTTAAAAATGGTAAATATCCAAAATTAAATGAATTTTTAATGAAATATGAAGAAATTAAACCAATGTTAGCACCATATGAAAAAATTGTTGAAGAAGAAAATCTTAAAGCTAATGAAATTAGAAAAAAGTATTATAGATTACTAATTGATAAATTTAAGGATTTGATTCCTCAAGAAGAAATGGAATATTATCAAAAATATAATTTCCCTGGAAAGATAATGCAAGGATACTTTGATCTGTCATTATTTAATAATGGTCATTGTTTTGATGATGAGCATGAGAGAGTTTTAAATGCTGAAACGACTCCTAAGTATAAGAAAGATAACATTATTAATGATAGGCTTAGGTATTTAGCAAAATTTGGTTATATATACACGTCATATGATGAATGTTTGAAAGATGAAAAATGTGTCTCATTTATAAAAGAATCAAGAGAAATCTGTCAAAAAATATCTTTGCGAAAAGATGAATTATATCGTTTACAGACAATTGAAATAATTGAGAGTACCGAAGATTATATTAGATGCCGTCAAGAGATAAATAAAAAGAATTATATTAATAAAAACGATTCGCTGGGCCCTTTTCTTTATGAAAGTTTTGGTGTATCTTGTTGTGAAGCAAATTATACATTTAATGGTGAAGAATTAGTACTATCACCGTTAATATTAATTAACGCTGGAGCAAGTGATTTTGATTGTACAATCATTCATGAATTAAATCATGCTTTAGAGTATTATACGATTAATTTAGATAATAAACATTCTGACAATTATTGTGGATGGGATTATGATTCAATTTATTTTAAGCAGCAGCAAGAACATGAGCAATTGATATATAGTGGTATTAGTCGTAAATATGAATTATTAAATGAATATGTCAACGATCGAATTGCTCAAGAAATTACTGACGTTATGCATGATAAAGGAAGTTATATTTTAGATAACAAACGTAGTAATAACACTTCATCTTATATGGGAGTACGTTTTTTGGTTGAAAAATTTTATCAAGAATTCAAAGATGTTATTATTGCAAGTAGAACTAATGGTAATATTAATTATTTATTTGAACGAATTGGTAAAGAAAATTTTGAAGCTATGAATGACTTAGTAAATGCTTTTTATAAAAAATTTGGTTTTGGTATAAATGGACAAGTCGCAGTTGTTGACTATTATCATGGTAAACCAAATGAGCATAGTGAAACGATAAAAGAATTTATAGCTAAAAGGGACGCTATTATGGAAAATATGTCTATGTATTATCAGAATACTAAGGCAAATACTGGAATAGTTAGGTAAAAACATGTTACTTTTAAGTAATATGTTTTTCTGATTGTATTATTTTTTATAAAATGTTATACTTATAATATAAACTAAATATAGTGCTAATAAAAAAGGGTAGGTATGTATATGAAAAATCGATATTATTTATTATTTTTGGTTTCGATGTTATTGTTATTGATAGTTATAAATGGTGTACATCATTTTAATGGAATGCATGAAAAAATTATTAACTATAATTTTAAAAATGCGGGAACTAGCAATAATTTATCTATAGAGTATGATGATAGGTTTATGTATATATCTATTCAAGATAACTATCAATTAACGTATGGTATATTATTATAAAATGTGTCAGTAAGTCCAGTAACTATTAAAGATACAAAGAATAATATAATTACTAATAATCAAGCAATTATTGGTACTGGATATTCAATAACAATTGTAGATAAAACATATAAAATAATTATATATGGTGATGTTAATAGTGATGGTATTGTTAACAAAAAAGATTACCGAAAAATAACCAATATGGTTGTCAATAAGAGTTCTGCAGGTGAAACTATTTTAAAAACTTGTGATATGAATAATGATGGCATATTAAAAATGAATGATATAATTGGTTTGTCTATGAGAATGAAAATTCCGACTAATTATACTCCTAAACAATATTGTGATAAATTGGTAAGTGAAGGTAAGACATCTATTGATTATAAAGATTTTACAACGAGATTTAATCATAATTATAATCAAAATTATAAAGCAGGTGATGACTACTATGGAATAAAATTTGCTCATGAATGTGCTAATAGATATGATTTACCAGTTAAAGTAACTAAAGGTACTTATAATATATATAAGGAAGTTGCTAATAATGAAATAGTAGTTCAAACTGATACTGATTTAAATAATTCAACTATTTATATACATGATGAAGGCGGCTTAGGAGTTAAGAAAAATGGTGATTATGTAAAGAATGACTACTATAGTTCAGAAATATATAGTATACGAAATAAACCTTTTAATGCATGCAAACAAGAAACAGATACTAATGGCTTAAAATATAATAATGTAAATGTAACACCGGCAACATTAAATCAAAAATATAATTATTTAAATAATGGAAATTATTTTGTTACAATTGAAAATAGTTCTAAAAGAATTTTTGTCGGTAGAAAC
>ONWZ01000108.1 GCA_900321645.1 uncultured Eubacteriales bacterium
AAAACTAGTTGTTCCAGGAGCAAAACAAGCTATCGAAAGAATGAAATATGAAATAGCTAACGAATTTGGTGTTAACTTAGGACCAGACTCTACTTCAAGAGCAAATGGATCAGTTGGTGGCGAAATCACTAAGAGATTAGTAAAATTAGGACAAAATCAATTAAGTGGTTCTTACCAAAACAAATAGTTATATAAAGAATAGTTCGCTATTCTTTTTTCTTTACAACTATTAATTGTTATAGTATAATACCTATATCCAAAAGGAGTGAGAAGATGTTAGATGCTTTAATTGATACCTTAAAATTAATTCCTTTTTTATTTGTTTCGTTCATTATCATGGAATTGATTGAACATAAATTAAATAATAAAAAGAAGTTAGCAAATGCTAATAAATATGGTCCTTTAATTGGTTCTACATTAGGAGCCATTCCTCAATGTGGCTTTTCGGCTTTAGCGTCTAATTTGTATGCTGCTAGAGTTATCACCTTAGGAACATTGATGGCCATTTATTTATCAACATCTGATGAAATGCTACCAATTATGCTTTCACATAAAACCAATATTGGGATAATTATGAAAATTTTATTTATTAAATTCTTATTAGGTCTATTATTTGGTTTTCTAGTTGATATTTTTTACAGAAAGAAAGAACATACTAATATTAAGCATTTATGTGAAGAAGATCATTGCCATTGTGAGGAGAGTATTGTAAAATCTAGTTTGATTCATACTTTAAAAATTGCTTTCTTTATTTTAATTGTTAATCTTATCTTAAATACAATAATTGATGAAGAAATGATCCGTCATTTTGCAGTTAGCAATAAAGTGTTAGCACCAGTGATTACAAGTATTATTGGACTTATACCCAATTGTGCAAGTAGTGTTATTATTACGGAATTATACTTAGATAATATTATTACTTTAGGAAGTGCATTGTCGGGATTACTGTCGGCTGCTGGGGTAGGACTTGTGGTGCTCTTTAAACAAAACAAAAATCTTAAAGAAAATCTTTTAATTTTATTACTGCTAGTATCTATCGCTAGTGTCTGTGGAATAATATTTAATTATATTTAAATATTATTTTTTTTTGCCATTATTGACTTGTCTTTTTCTAAAATATAAGATATAATATTAAATAGAGAATAAGGGAGTGTTTTTATGAATGCAAATATAGCTTTAGATAATCAAATGGATAATATATTTGGCGTTAAGCATTACCGCGTAAAAGTAATTCGTGAAAAAGAAAATATCTTTAGATATATTGTTAGCGTTATATCATATTCGATATTTATTTTCTTATTGCTTATCGGTGGTACTTTGCTATTATATATTGCTGATATAAAAATAAGAGCAGCCAAAGGTGATTATACGGCACCAGCTTTTAATGCCTATGTTGTATTATCTGGTAGTATGTTACCAACTATTCAAGTAAAAGATGTCGTCGTTACTAAAAAGATTGCCGAAGAAAGATTAGAGATTGGTGATATTATTACCTTTATTTCGCCGGATCCTAGATTTGGCGGTATATCAGTAACTCACCGTATTATCGAAAAAATATACGATGAAACGCAGGGCATTTATAAATATCGTACCCAAGGAGATAATAACAATATAGCTGATGGCACTCCAGTATCAAATGATTATATTTTGGGCAAAGTTATCTTAAAAGTACCTAAATTAGGTTATATTCAAGATATCTTAGCAAGTAAAGGTGGATTAATAATCTTTGTCCTTATTCCATGTTTAGCTATCTTATCATATGACATTATGAAGATATTTAAACGTTTAGGACAAAAAACAAAACTAATAAAAGAGTAGGATGATTCTTATGCCAAGAAAAAAAGTTGAAGTCGTCGAGTTAAATAAAAAAGAAGAACAAATCGTTTTAGAGGAAAAACAATCAGCTCTAATTCTTTTTTGGCGTCGTCATAATGTAATCATTTTCTTGACTCTTTTAATTTTATCATTAACGATTCTTGGTATTAGTTTAATGCTTTTGATAAAGAATTTGGATGTCAATGGTATTCAAGACATTAAACTAGCTTCCGTTGATATTTCACTAACTGATTATGAAATAAAAGTCGGTAATAATGCTTTAACTGACGAAAGTGCAAAAGAAAAGTTCTTAAATAATTATAAATTTAAAACAACCGGTGAAGTATTACTTGTTAAAGAAGTTAATCATAACAAATTTACAATAAAATATTATAGTGATGGAACTGCTCTGATGATGTTAAAAGAAACCAATCGTGCTACTAGAGTTAACCCACTTGATAATGGCGATTATGGAATTGATGAAGAAGGAGTCATCTCATCCAAAGCATTAACCTCAAATATCATGATTACTGATACGAAAGAATATCCTTGGGGAACGGTCAATTATTTTAGCGATGGTTCTGCTGAAATAATCGATTCCAAAATGGATTTGTTTGTTCGTAAAGCTGATGATATTAATGACAAATACATTTCTGACAATAAGGTAAGCTACCTCAAAGAAACAAAGACAGTTGGTAAAGTAAAATTATATTATTATCATGATGGTACAATTGAAGTTGTTAAAAACGGAACTAGTTATCTAGTTCGAAATGAAAGTGATTTAACTATTGGTAGTAATGATGTTTCATTTAAAAATAACAACGAAGCCACTGTTTATAAAAGCCAAAAAATGACTGATGGTATAATAATAGATTACTATACTGATGGTGGGGCCATTATTAGAAATGGTGCCAATACAATCAGTGTAAGAAAAAGCAATAGTATCGTTATCGAAAATAAAAAAGTATATGAAATTGTCGATAATATCTTTGTTGAAAAAAGTAAAGAAAAGGGTAATATAACGTATTATACAAACGGTAGTGCCGTTGTTAAATACAACGGTGAAACACTATATGTTCCTGAAAACAGCAATATCAAATATAGTGGTGGAAATATTAGCAATATAACTGGTGAAAAGGAAAAATTATCAAACGAAACAAACAACAATGGCAATCATATTCAAGTGTTTGAAAAAACTGCGGTTGTCGAAGGAAAAGATTATATTGCAATTATTCCAAAAGACAAAATAGTTTATGATAAAGATGGTAATATGAAAGATATTGAAGATGTCAATATCGATGATGAAATTGATGGATTCACAGTTACTAATAATACGAATGAAACAATCAATTATCGTGTTTCAATTAAACAATCATCAAGAACAACCGTTGATGTTAAATATTTAAGATATCAAATTAGTGCAGGAAGTGCCTATGAAGGACCTAATAAATTAAGTGATAAATTATGGAAATCAGATTATGTTTCAAAAGGTTTAAATGTTAAAGGAACAAATTATATTTTAATTGAGAGAACCTTAGATCCATATGTCACAGAAAAAGTAAATGTTATGATGTGGACTGATTACGATACAATTCCAAATAGTGAACAAGATAAATACTTTTATGGCACAATTGAAGTATATGCTTGGACTGAAGAAAAATAATAAATAATGAATGAGAGGTGAACTTTATGATCGAATTTATAAAAACTAAAAAAACATATATTGTTGCTTTAGCTGTTTTGTTTCTGTTTGTATCATTAAGTGAAACTACTTATTCATTGTTTTTAAAATCTGATACAACCGATGAATTTAACTATAATACTGGTTTATTAGATTTAGAATTTGTTACTGATGAACCAATTAAATTAGAGAACGCTTTTCCTCAAAAGGATAGTGAAACAATTAATAATAAAATATACACACTAACAATTAAAAATACTGGTTCATTAGCATATTTGTTTGATTTAAAAATGTTATCAGATGAAACCAACGATAGTATTGATTATAAATACATCAAAGTAAAAGTAAATGATTTTTTACCACATACATTATATGATAATAATAACATCTTAGACAGTAATGTTATTATTTACCCAAAAGAGGAAATAACATATAAGATAAGTATTTGGCTAGATGCGGGAACTCCTAATAATGAGCTCGGTAAAGTATTTAATGCCAAAGTTGTTGCCACTGGTAAAAGTATTTATAAAACAATTGATTCAAGTGGTGCTAATCATCCGAAGATGGATAATAACATGGTGCCAGTATATTATGATTATAGTCTTAATAAATGGCGTGTCGCCGATAAGAGTAATATGAATACGGGATATACCTGGTATAATTATGGCGAAAGCAAATGGGCCAATGCTATTACAATTAAAGATAGTGAAAAACAAATATATGATTTAACTGGCCGCAACAATATAAAAGTTGCTAACTTAAATGTTGATAATGGCAATGTTATTATTGATGATACTTATTTAGATTTAAAGATTGCTAATTATAAATATAGTGAAATTAGTAATGTCATAAGAATTAAATTTAATGATATAAAAGACAATATATATATCATTTCTAATGATAAAGTATCATATTACTATAATCCAACAAACAAAACATTTATCTTTAAAAATGGTGATAATACCGTCACTTCAGAAGCAGTTAATATTGATAAAAATGTATGGTACATCATTGGTTATACATATGATGGTAGTAAGGTAACCTTCTATGTTGATGGTAAAAAAATATCTACGGCTGATATTACTGGTAATGTAACAACCGCTGGATCATTTAAATTAGGCGCAGATAGTGCAAATAATAAAACATCTAAAATAACTATTGGTGATGTTCTATTCTATAATCGTATCTTGTCTGATAATGAATTCAATAATAATTATCGTACAAGTTTGAATATTATTTATCAAAATTTGATTTATGGATATAGTGGATTTACACCAATGACAGCCCAAGAATATTATCTATCAAGTAAACCAGGAACAGTTGTTATGGAAGAAGACGTTGATAGTCAGTATGTATGGATACCAAGATATAAATATCGTGTATGGAATGTTATGGGTGAAACTAATGTCGATACATATGATGCTTATCACAAAGGTATCGATATTGCTTTTGAGACATTAGATACAAGCTCTGGCACAATTTATTGTGATGAAACATGTTATAGTGATATGGCAAAAACAATTGTTGTAACAGCCAACGATAATGGCAAATATTATACCCATCCAGCTTTCAGTACTACGACTAAAGAATTAACTGGATTCTGGGTAAGTAAATATGAAATGTCTGAAAAATATCAAAGTAAAGCGGGCGAGGATGTTCTTCGCAATGAATATTTGTCTACATACTTTACAAATATCAGAAAGATTAATGCTAACTATCACGTTATTAAAAATACTGAATGGGGAGCAATCGTTTATCTAGCACATTCTAAATATGGTTTATGCCCAAGTAATTTATGCACGGATGTTGAAAGTAATGATAAATACATTTCCGGTAATAATAGCAAAGATTCAACAACTGGAAATATCTATGGTGTCTTTGATCTATCAGGCAGTGCTAAAGAATATACGATGGCTAACGTTTCTAAGACGGGCTCGTTGGATTTAGGAAATTCTTACTTCACTGATGTTCCGCTTGGAACTGATGATTATGACTTGTATCAAAATAATATTTTCATCTTAGGAGATGCCACCAAAGAAACTAATAGTTGGTATGAATTAAGTAGTAGTATTAACCAAGATCAAAACTGGATAGTTAGAAATAAATTATTCGAATATACAAGTTCTAACGATATCCAAGATGATAGTATTACAACAAGAATAATTATTAAATAAAAAAAGATTCAAGATTCTAAATCTTTTTTTTATTATCATATAAAAAATATCCCGTATATAATTAAATGTCATAACTTTATTTTGTTTTTTTAAAAAATATGGTATAATTATATTGGAATAAAGGGTGATGTGATATGACAAAATTATGTTCTTATTTTGTAAAAGATAGTAAAAAACTAATCCCTAGTAATAAATATATTATTAAGGGGGCAAATTATCGTTTTACAGTTTTATCACCTAGATTAATCAGAATTGAATATAATAAAACTGGCGTTTTTGAAGATAGAGCTACATCACTTGTTGTCAATAGAACATTTGGCGATAGTAATTTTAGTTATACTACCGATGAAGTGTCTTTGACAATTTCTACCGAGTATTTCACATTAACATACGTAAAAGAAAGTCCAATTACTGGCAATAACATTAAAGTGTTGATTAATGGTACTGATAAAGAATGGTATCCAGGACATAAAGAAATAAGAAATGTCGGCAGCATCGCATATTCATTAGATAATCTATCTAATAATTTAGAATTAGGCAAAGGATTATATTCACTAGATGGTTTTGTCCTAATCGATGATTCTAAAAACTTTGTTATCGAAAATGAGATGTTTATCCCACGAGAACCAACGGTTGATTTATATTTGTTTGCTTATCGTAGTGATCTTGGTTTATGCTTACAGGATTATTTTACATTGACCGGTTACCCGCCACTTATTCCTAGATATGCTTTGGGTTGTTGGTGGTATAAAAATGACGTTTACAATATGAATATGATTGATGAAACATTAAAAAAATTTAATGATAATAGAATTCCTATTTCTGTTTTCCTATTAGGCGATAAATGGCATAACAATATTGAAAACTATATGTACGATAAATCTTTATTTAATCTTCAGACAATTAACAATTATTATCGTATGAAAGAACAACGATTCGGATTAACCATAAATCCTACTTTACCAATTCAAGCAAATGATCCTCTCTATAACATCGTTAGTCAATATATTGGAGCTCAAAAGAATGGTGTAAGTTTAGTTCCTTTAGATAATAATACGATATCAGTATATTTAAATACTATCGTTAGTAATTTATTAAGTAGTGGAATAAAGATTTTCAATATTGATTACTATAATCCTAATGATCAAATGGGTTTATTTCTTTTAAACCACTATCATTATGTTATTGCTAATATGAATGAAAGAGGGGTCATCTTATCGCGTAATCCAGGCATTGCACCACATCGTTATCCCGTAATTTATACTGGAAAAACGCAAGTAAGCTGGGATACTTTAAAAGTGCTACCAGGTTATAATAATAGCGCTGCTAATTTAGGAGTATGTTGGCTTGCGAATGCGATTGGTGGCTATCAAGGCGGTATTGAAGATGATGAATTATTCATTAGATATATTCAATTTGGTGTTTTCAGTTCAATCTTCTTATTAGCTGGAGATACCGGCAAATATTATAAAAGAGAACCGTGGAAATGGAATCCACTAATTCTAAATGTAATTAGAGAATATATGCAATTAAGAAATAAACTAATTCCATATATTTATAGTGAAAGTTATTTATATCATAAGTATGGTGTGCCATTAGTTCAACCATTATATTATAAATACCCTAAAATATATGATGAACCAAATTATGTCAATCAGTACTTTTTTGGCAGTAGAATTATGATAAGTCCGATTATTAAAAAGAAAAATACTGAAATGAATAGGGTAATCCAAAGAGTATTTATTCCTAATGGTATTTGGTATGATTATTCAACTGGTAAAAAATATGTTGGTAATAAATATTATGTTGGTTTCTATAAGGAAGAAGATTATCCAATCTTTGTCAAAGAAGGATCGATTATTCCTATGTCACTAGATATGAATACCAATATACCTACTAATATGGAAATCCAAATATTTCCAGCTGAAAATGGCCTATATGGTAATTATGAGTTATATGAAGATGATGGTATCAATAATGGAATCGGTAAGAATTATTTGCTTACTAAAATGAATCTCGATAAAGTTGATAATGGTTATCATTTTGCACTTGTTAGAAAAGAAGGAAACCTAAATGTTCCAAATAGAAATTTGTTTTTAAGATTTAGAAACATGAAGAATCCTGATAAAGTACTTGTCAAATTGTATGGAAATATTGTTGAGCAACCATTTACCATTGAAAAGAATGATTTGTTAATAAGAATAGATGGCGTAAACACATACGAACCGCTTGAAGTAGAAATCATTGGTAACAATCTAGAAATAGAAACAATTAGTGTAATCAATGAAGAAATTGAAGGTATTTTAGATGATTTAGAAATAAATACTATACTTAAAGAAGAAATTGATGCTATAATATTTAGTGACTTACCAATTAACAAGAAAAGAATTGGTTTAAGAAAATTAAAGAAAAAGAAATTAGAACCAAAATTTATCAATATGTTTATTGGTTTGTTAGAATTTGTCGAAACAAAATAATATAATTAATTAAGGAAGTGATTATTATGATGATGCAAATCATCAAAGCAGTAGTATTGGGGATTGTTCAAGGAATTGGCGAGTTTCTACCAATATCATCGTCTGCACATTTAATTTTGGTCCCATATTTATTAAATTGGGAAGAACATTCTATGGCTTTTGATATAGCCCTACATGTAGGTACGTTGTTGGCTGTCCTAGTCGTCTTTTTTAGAGATTGGTGGGATTTATTTGTCGGTGCTGTTAAAAGAGTAACCAAAGGTAAAAAATCGTTTAATAACCGTATGTTCTGGTATTTAGTTATAGCTACTATTCCTGGAGCATTATTCGGTGTATTATTAGGTGATTTAATCGAAGATAAATTAAGACCAATGATATGGCCAATTGCCGTATTACTTGCTGTTATGGGTGTCTTAATCTTTTTGGGAGATCGTTGGGCCGACAAACATTATAAAATTGAAACTGATTTCAAACACATTTCATTAAAACAAGCCATTATTATTGGATGCTCTCAATCACTAGCTATTTTCCCCGGATTTTCTAGAAGTGGTACAACAATCTTAGCTGCTAGATTAATGGGTTTATCCAAAAATGCCGCCACTAAATTTACCTTCTTATTATCTGTTCCGATTATTGCGGGAGCCGCCATTCTAAAGATACCTAAATTAACATTTAGCATAGATGTTATTGTTGGGGTAGTCGTATCATTTGTCGTTGGATTATTATCAATAAAATTCTTATTATCATATATTAAAAAACACGACTTCTCAGTTTTCGCTATCTATAGAGTAATTATTGCAATTATAGTTTTAGTAAAATATTTTGTATTTTAAAAGACGAAAGTCTTTTTTTTTCTTAGTTTTTATGCTATAATCTAACTTGTTAATGCCCCTTAGCCAAGCGGTAAGGCATTGGACTCTGACTCCATGATCACTAGTTCGAATCTAGTAGGGGC
>ONWZ01000020.1 GCA_900321645.1 uncultured Eubacteriales bacterium
GCTGAATTTAATGGTAAATTAAATCGTATTCAAATTAAAACTGCGAATGAAGAGGTTAATGGAAGTATCAAATGCTATTGTAGAAGTTCTAAAAATCATACTACAAATAAATCTTTAGATACTTATGAAAAAGATGTTGATTATTTTGTTTTTTATAATCAAACAAGAGATATTATTGCTTTAGTTCCAATTAAAGAAATTGGTTCTTGTAAAGTAATTTCTTTAAGGATTAAACCAACTAAAAGTGGTCAAATTAAAGGTACTAGATTCTTTAAAGACTATTCATTTGATAAAATTCTATGTGTAGAGACTTTACACGAGGAACCTAAGTCATAATAGATAAGGTTAAGATAAAGTCCAGACCACAAACTACTTTATATAGTAGGCTATGAAAATAGTAGTGGTATGTAATCCATTAGTCGCGGGTTCGAGTCCCGCCGGGCGAACCATAGTTAATAATTGGGTAAGTGTGCCTAGTTGGCGAGGGCAGCGGTCTGTAAAATCGTGACATAGAAACATCGTAGGTTCGACTCCTACCTTACCCACCATATATTAATTATTCGAGCAAACTAAACAGGAAGTCATGAGCCTGTTGAAAAGTGAATACTCGCCACCTGTTTGCTCGATTAATAATAGCGAGTAGAATGCGAGTTAAATATAAAATGATTAATAAAGAAAAATCTATTGATATGTCTAAGTTTTGTAAAACTGATTTTCCTTTAAGAGGAGGTACTTTATTACCTCTTTTAATTCAATTAAGAGGACATGAATGTGAATGTTGTCATAATAAAGAATGGCTAGGATATCCTATTAATTTACAAGTTCATCATATAGATGGAGACAAATGTAATAATGAATTAAACAATTTACAGTTATTGTGTTTAAACTGTCATTCTTATACAGATAATTTCGGTTCTAAAAACAATAAACATATAAAAATATCTATATCAGATGAAGAATTAATTGAAGCTTTAAAAAATCATTCTTCTGCAAGAAAAGCTTTACTTAGTTTAGGATTATCTGATGCAGGTGGTAATTATAAGAGAGTAAAACGTTTAATAAAAGAAAATAATTTAGAATCATTAATTGGACAAAACAAAAAAATAAATAGATGTATTGATTGTGGAGAAATTATTGAATTAAAGAGTATCCGTTGTCATAGTTGTGAAAATATTAGAAGAAATAAAGAAAACAATTTAGGTCATTCTCAAATTTCGCGAGAAATGTTAAAAGAAAAAATTAGAAATCAATCTTTTGTTTCAATTGGTAAAGAGTTTAATGTTAGTGATAACGCTATAAGAAAATGGTGTAAAGCTAAAAATTTACCAACAAAAAAAGCAGAAATAAAAAAATATACAGACGAAGAGTGGATACAAATTTAAATATCCCTGTCGCTTAATGGATTTAAAGCAAAAGTCTACGAAACTTTAGCTCCCCGTTCGAGTCGGGGCAGGGATACCAATTAAAAATAAACTCGCAAGTGTTGAGGGTCCGAGTCCTTCTGCGGGTGCCATATGGGACGATAGCTCAGTTGGTAGTAGCGCAGCCCTGAAAAGGCTGGCGTCGCTGGTTCGATTCCAGCTCGTCCCACCATATACCAATGTCGTATAAATGGAAGTATGACTTGACTCCAAATCAAGAGGGCGTCTGTTCGATTCGGACCATTGGTGCCATAAGCCGCATTAGCGCAATTGGAAAGCGCAAATGACTTCTAATCATTAGGCTATAGGTTCGAGTCCTATATGCGGCACCATTAAAAAATAATAGAAGGGAATTCTATGACTGTTTTATTTAATTCAGGTCGTCCATTATATCGTTGTGAAAACTTAACCGCAGTTTGAGATGCATATGATGGTGATAAAACTTTTAAGCAAGGTGGATATGCTGACTTAATAAAATATGGTAATGATAATTATAAAATTGTTGTAACAGATGAGTTTATTAAAACCAAAGCACCTGACCAAAAAATTATTATGATTGGGCATGGTTTAAATGGTGGAAAATTATATGGAATAGATCAACCACGAGGTATGTTTAATCCAAAAAGTTGTAAGTTAACAGATTATTATATTGCTAGTAGTGAATATGGGCGTCAGTTTGCCGCGAGTGCAGCTGGAATAGATATTGAAAAATGTCCTGCTCTTGGAATGCCACGTACAGATAATTATATTGGTAAACATAAAGGTGATGGTCATACTATTTTATCTTATTACAAACGTGCTTATTTATATTTACCAACTTTTAGAGCTAAATATAACGAAAAAACACCTTTAATAAATTATGAATATTTAAATTCATTGTTAGAAGAAGATGAGATATTTGTAGTTAAGCGGCATATGATTACAAAAAATAAGATATTATCTAAATCTTTAACTCATATATATGAAGTAGATAATACTAAACCAACAGCACCTTATCTTTTTGACTGTGATGTTTTTATAACTGATTTTAGTAGTGCTTTATTCGATGCTTATTTTTTAAATAAACCAAGTGTTCTTGTAGCTGATGAAAATGATAAATATTTAATATCTCGTGGTATGTATATGAATTATCCATATGATTATGGTTCACGAGCAATTGCAGTTAAAAATAATGAAGAAAAATTTGTTGAATTGTTACGAGATGCTTATAATAAAGGAATGACAGATATTGAATATGAATGTCGTAGAAAAACTAGTGATGCATGTGATGGACATTCAGCTGAAAGAGTCGTACAATTGATTAAAGAATTGTCATAATATTTCTCCGTAGTGTAATTGGTAACACCGCAGATTTTGGTTCTGCTGTTTTACGTTCGAGTCGTAACGGAGAAGCCATCGTTCCTTAGTATAAAAGTTATTACAGGCGCCTGATAAGCGTCAGAACCAGGAGCGTTACCTGGAGGAACGACCATTTTATTTTAACAATTATACTTATAAAGGAGATAAAAAATATGTATAATTTTGATAAAAATACAATTTATCTCACTAGAGGAGATACTCTTCAAGCACAATTAAATATAATGCAAAATAATGAAATCTACACTCCAATAGAAGGAGATAGTATTAGATTTGCTTTAAAAACAAGTAAACTTAATCCAAATAAAACAAGATATTTAGATGAAAATCCTTTAATTTTAAAAACAATTCCAATAGATACAATGATTTTACAATTAGATCCTGAAGATACTGCTTCTTTAGATTTTGGAAAATATGATTATGATATAGAAATTACAATGGCTGATGGAACAGTAGACACTTTTATTAAAGATAAAATGTATATTGAACCAGAGGTACATTAATGAATAAGTTAACAGGCCAGTTAAAGGAAATTGGTTTAATAGAAGGTTCTTTAAGTTCAATAGATGGAATGAATCTTACAGGAGAACTTTCAATTTTAACCAATACATTAACTGGTATTTTGGCATTTAAAGAATCAGGATTGCTTGTTGGAACACTTACTTCAATAGAAGATAAAGTTTTAAATGGAAATATTACAAAACCAGAAGTTTCTACTGTACCAAATTATCAAGGAGAATATCTCATTATTCCAGAGCCTTTTAATAATAAAGTATTAAAAACTAGTGGTTTTAAAATGACTAATAATGTTACCGTTTCAAAAATACCTTATTATCAAACAAGTAATGAAACTGGTTATACTGTTTATATAGGAGGCGAAGAATAATGTCAGAAATTAATAAAGTA
>ONWZ01000056.1 GCA_900321645.1 uncultured Eubacteriales bacterium
AGCCAAGGGACTTGAACCCTCACACTATTGCTAGTAATAGATTTTGAGTCTATCGCGTCTACCATTCCGCCAGGCTGGCTTCACGTATTTAATTATATAATAATTTATAAAAAAAATAAAGTGTTTTTCACTTTATTTTATTTCAGATTTCTTTGGCATACACAAAGCACAAACTAAATATGCAAGAATACCGGTGCCATATGCGAATGCTAAGACAGCCCAAGCAACTCTTACGATAGTTGGATCAACATTAAAGTATTCTGCAATACCACCGCATACGCCAAATAATTTAGCTTCATTGCCTTCAGTTCTGTATAATCTTTTTTTGTTTTGTTTTTCCATTTAACATCACCACCTAAATTATAACATGATAATTAATTATTATCAATAAAATTTGTAATTAGTTTAATCATATTAGTTGTATTGCTCTTATATTTATTGGGTTTAAAAGTCTTACTTTTTTTAATTACTTTGCCTAAATCATCATTTTCAAATAATGGTAAGATATAGCCTGAATCAGCAAATCTTTCGATTATTTGAATCTGATGATTATTCATATGTTCTTTATATTTAGCAAGTCTTGGACATGCAATTACTTTTTTATTATTCTTTAATCCCGTTAAGATAGAACCTACTCCACCATGGGTAATTAATAAATCACAGTTTTTAATATATCTATCAAAATCATCTTTATCTAATAAATCAAATAATTCCATATTTTTAGTATCATATTTTGTAAAGCCAGCTTGAACAATTACTTTTTCTTTAATATTCCCTTTTTCTATTTCTTTATCAATCATTTCAAGTAATCTTTTAAAAGATTTATCTTGGGTTCCTAAAGTTACAAATATCATTAGAAGATCCACCCCCCATATACAGCTTTTGGGTATAGTTTTAACATACTTTCCCACTGGACAATAAATAGATCTGCAAATTTATAAACGATTGAACCGGTTCTTGATTTACTTTCACTATTAGCAAAAGTTTCAATATAAATAATCTTACTACCTAGTAAATGACCGATTAGGCACATTGGGCCTGAAGTATGAGCACCAGTTGAAATAATATATTTTGGCCTAATTTTTATGTATAAAAAGAATGATTTAATGGTGTTATACATTAATTTAAATGGGTATATAAGTTTTCTTCCTAAGGTTGTATAACTGCCATATACTAAGAAAGATACATGATTGGGGAATTTCTTTTTTAATGACAAATTAGATTTTGTTTTTTCCGTAATGATATGATAATCATAATTATCAAACATCGGTTTTAATTGCATTAATTCTTCAAGATGTCCGCCCGTAGAGGCGATAAATAAAACTTTTTTCTTCATAATACTCCTTTATTTAATCTCATTAAAGCAACGATTTAATTCAGCAATAGTTGTGTAGTTTACAACGACAAAACGTGGTATTTTCATTTTATCTCCGCCAGGTTCAGCTAATTTATATGGGCCATAACTAGCTCTAACTTCACCAATGAAAGCCATTGTGAAGCCAGCTTCTTTTAGTAATTCTTCAGAATAACTATTATATTCATAGAAAGGGTAACAGAAAGCAGTTGAACCATTTAAGACTTCTCTCGTCTTTTTTAAGTCATCTAAGATCTTATCTTTATCTAAACATTTAATTGCCCCACCTTGTCCACCAGGGCATTTACCACCATCGTGCATATTATGAGTATGTGAATGAAATTCAATATATTCATTCTTATAATAGTCTTTCGGATTATACCATGATGTTACCAAAAAGAACGTGGCATACATTTTATATTCGCCTAGTAAATCGACAGCATGTTTTGTCCAACCACCGTCATCAAAAGTAATTAAAACACTTTTAGGTAATTGTAATTTTTTATCCATATACAATTCTAATTCATGCATTTTAATTGGCCAAATATTATTTTCATTAAAGTAATCTAATTCTCTTTTAAATTGTGCTTTACTAATACATATTTCTTCATAGCACTGACTGCTTTCTTTATTATCATTTTCATCATAAACAAAGTGGTAATTTAAAACAGCGACTCCATTTGAATTATGTTTATCAGTATTCTTATGTTCATATGTTTCTTTGATATCATCTTTTCTAATATATAATAAACGATCTTTGAATTCGACACCATACTTATCATCATCTTTGATGATGATCGGTAAATCCATACTTCCATTTAAGGTATAAACAAGATTACCATTTTCATCATAGAATGATACTTTATCATTCGTTTTAACATTATTATTAAATGGAATATATTTTTGATAACGTTTATCATACTCTGTTAATTTATCAACTTTATCGACATCGAGATAATTGACGTAAGTATCTTCAAAATCTTTAATTTTAAAATAAATTGTTTCATAAGTAATGTCAAAATCCTCAAGTGTCAATTCAACACCTTGACCAAGTTTACCAATTTCTTTGTGCTTGTTATCATATAGTTTTGTTTCTTTGTTTGTTATCACAAATTCATGATAATGTTTTTGAATGTCTTTCTTTAAAGCTACTTGTCTTGCTTTTTCTTTTTTTGCTTGATACTTAGTAATTCCAAAGTATGTTCCACCAGCTATAATAGCTAAGAAAACTACGATAATAATGATACCACTAATTTTTAAACGATATCTTTTTCTATAATGCCTTTTTTTATGATGTTTTCTGCGACGTTTTTTACGCATATTATCACCTACTTATTTTAAAATATTTAACCATTTATCTTTTACCTTATCTGGTAAATAATTCATCACATATTCGCGACTTATTTTTGATAAGTTTTTTAGTTTATTATCATCGTTAAGTAATTTAATTATTTCTTCACTCATTATTCCTTTATCACGATTAGGAACCAAAATCCCTGTATTATTTTTTAATAATTCTTTGGCTCCATCGGCACTGTCAAACGCAATACACGGAATACCATAACTCATCGCTTCAAGTAAGACTAATCCAAATGATTCAGTATGCGATGTCATAACATATAATTTAGCTTTAGTTAAATATTGGGCCATTTCATCTTTGGGAATAAAACCGGTAAAAATAATATTATCTGTTAGTTTTAAG
>ONWZ01000023.1 GCA_900321645.1 uncultured Eubacteriales bacterium
AATTGGTGAACCAGGTACACAGTTAACTATGAGAACATTCCACACTGGTGGTGTTGCTGGTGGCGAAGATATTACACAAGGTCTTCCGCGTGTTGAAGAATTATTCGAAGCAAGAAGCCCTAAGGGTAAAGCTTTAATTGCTGAAATCGATGGAACTATTTCAAAGATTGAAGATGTTAAAGGAAGATTCAAAATTTATATTAAGAATGCTAATGAAGTTAGAGAACATTTAACAATCTATGGTGCTAAACTAAGAGTTGAAAAGGGCGATAAAGTTCAAGCTGGCGACAGATTAACTGAAGGTAATATTAGTCCAAAAGAATTACTTATGGTAACTGATCCAAATACAGTTCAGCAATATATTCTTAAGGAAGTCCAAAAAGTATATCGTAGCCAAGGTGTTGATATTAACGATAAACACGTTGAACTTATTGCTAGAAGAATGATTTCACAAATTAGAATTATGGATTCTGGTGATACTAACTTCTTACCAAGCACGGTTGTTTCAATCAACAAGTTCGCTGAAGGTAATAGAGATGTTATTTTACAAGGAAAGAAACCAGCAATTGGCCAACCAATCTTACTTGGTATTACCAAATCAAGCTTACAAACAGATTCATTCCTTGCATCTGCATCATTCCAAGAAACAACACGTATTCTTACTGAAGCTGCTGTTAAAGGTAAAGTTGACCACTTACATGGCTTAAAAGAAAATGTTATTATTGGTAAACTTATTCCTGCTGGAACAGGTGCTAAAGAATATATGGATATTGGTTATACATTAGAGAAGGAATTCTTTGATGATGAACCAGCTGAAGTGCTTGAAGAAAAATTCTTAGATTAAATAAACGACCATTATTGGTCGTTTTTCTTTGTTATGATATAATATGAATTGGAGTGATATTATGGCAACAAGTAGCAAAAGTAAATTTTTAGAAAGATTAAAGAGAATTCTTTTCTTTAGAAGGAAAAAAATAATTCCTATTGAAGAAAAAAAAGAATTTCAAGATAGTCAAAAGATATATACTGACTTCTTAAAGGTAACAGCTGCTATTCCGGGGTTAGTTTATGGTAGCATTGTGGCTAATACATTATCTAAAACAGAAACTATAGATGACTCTACAAATGTTATACCAGACAATCAAATTATAATGGATAAGCAGGAAAATACTGTTGGTATAAGTGATAGCAAACAACATTCAAATACAAAAAAAGAAATAAAAAATAAGAAGCGCAAATTAATTAATAGTATTTCAATTGATGAATTAAAGAATAAACAGCAAACTAGTAATGGTTTGAATAATAAACCAAGTATAGAAGTAGATAAAAATAGTAATCGTATAAAAGAGTTAGAAAAAAGCATCATAAACTTAATTAAAAAAGATTTAATTAAAGTAGTTAACGAAATGGAAGTACTGCAAAGTGAACTCTATATTTTAAGTGAAGTTAATGGTGAAAGCAAAGAATTAAAAGGATGTCAAGAAGAATTAGATCACGTCAAAAGTATGTTATGCAAAATTGATAAATTGAAGGAACAATACGATTTCTTGAAAGATAATTACGATTTTGAATATTTGCTTGAGATAGATAATAATGATATTGTCGATAAGATAATTGAACTTAAAGATCTTTGCGCAAATAGTGAGTTAAAAATTGTTGCGGAAGATTATAAATTGTTAGATGTATACAGATATTTATATTTGAAAATCGATGATCTTCAAGATAAAACAATACAGTTTGAAGATAAAAAAGAAGAAGAATTAGCTAACTTAAAAGAACGTGATATTGATTTTGAAGATTTAAAACTTAATGTTTATAATGTCGAAGCAACAAATAAGAATTATGATAGTTTTGTTAGAAATCAAAACGAATTATTAGATGAAATAGAGAGTAAAGTTCATAAAATTAATTCATATGAACAAGTTAGTTATCATTTAAAAGGATTTAGAGAATTATTTATGAATAGTTTTAAATATTTTGGGTTACTTATGGTTAGTCCACTAAAAGGAATTATTCCTTCAATTGCGACAGAAACAATTATAACGGGTAATTTAATTAAGAATTTATATAATAATCTCGAATGGGAAGAAACTAGACGAATGGAGTATGCAGCAATTGATTATTCTAATTTATTAAGTCATGCGATGAGTGATTTGGAAAGTACATCTGATATTGTCGATAAGACGCTCGATGATATTGTAAAATTAAAAATGAAATACAATGATAAGTTTAAAGTATATCAAGGTGATTTCCTAGAATATCAGGATATAATGCATAAAATTAATGATATGGAAAATAAGATTCTTGGCAATAAAATAAAGATTGAAATCATGAAGAAGAGAACCTTGGATCAAAGGCGGGCTAATGATAAAAAATTAGTATTAGTTAGAGAAATGAATGAAAAAGAAGCACATTAGTGCTTTTTTTTTGTAAATTTTTGTAAAATAATAATTTTATGATTTTATATAGTTTTAAAAAAATATTGAATATATTGGAATTATATGGTATACTTGTTTTAATAGTAGGAGAGTTGGTACGGGAGTATCCAGTAGGAGGAAATATGGAAAGTAGAAATATTAAAACAATTGATGAGCATGGAATAGATAGAGATGCTCATATTATATGTGGCTTTGTGGCTGATGATAAAAAATATTTATTATATTCAATTGGTAGAGACGAAGAAAGCGATAATGTATTTGTTTCTGGATTAGTTGATAATAATGATAAAACATCAAAAATGGTAAGCATTGATGACAGTATGGAGAAGATTAAAATTAATGAAATGGCAAAGGATTTAATTACCCATTCATTAAATACCCAAAGTGATAAGAGTGAAACGGAAATTGAATTACCTGGTGGTAATAAAGTAAAAATTATTGATGTTTTATTTAATAAGGAGCAAAGTATTGATGTTTCAAAAACTTATATTGCTACAGTAAAGAAGTCTGTTAGCAAAGTAAGCGAAGATTTTTATAAGATTGATCTACCAGCACCAATTGTAGAAGCACCAACACTTCCTGAACCACCAAAAGATTTAGGAATGGAAGAGAAAGTAGAAAGTATTGACGAAGCATTAAAAGCAGCAATGCCTGATTTAAATTTAAATCAGCCAATAATGGAAAAGACTGTAGCAGAACCTGAAGCAGCACCAACGCCTGCTTTGGAACCAGCTCCAGAAGTAATTTCAGAAGAAGCTGAGGTAAAACCTGAACCAGTTTCTGAAGTTGTTCCTGAAATTGCGCCAACTCTAGAACCAGTTCCTGAACCGGTACCTGCACCTGAACCAATTCCAGTAATAGTTCCAGAAGTGCCAGAAATTAAACCTGAACTAGTTCCAGAAGCGGCAGCAATTCATGTAGCTGAGCCAATTCCAGAATCTCCTAAAGAGGAAATTAAGGAAGAATCTGTTTTGGAGCCAGCTCCACTACCA
>ONWZ01000002.1 GCA_900321645.1 uncultured Eubacteriales bacterium
AAATTCATTTTGAAAACTTTCTTTTCCATATTCTACCTCATTTCTACCAAAATTAAAGGCACCTAAAAAAGGGTGCCTACTTTTCAAAATTAAATTACTTTCTAAGACCAAGATTCTTAACTACTTCACGATATTTCTTAACATCGCTTTTAACTAAGTAATTAAGTAAACTTCTTCTTTTTCCAACCTTAATTAAAAGTCCTCTTTTTGAATGTTTATCTTGTGGATTCTTTTGTAAGTGCTCTGTTAAAGCGTTAATTTCTTCAGTTAAAATAGCAATTTGCACTTCTGGAGAACCAGTATCTTTAGCATCTCTAGCATACTTTTTAATTAATTTTGTTTTTGCTTCTTTTGTTAAAGCCATAATTTTCCTCCTTTATTTGTTTTCACCTATATCCTAGTAGTCCGTAAGGAGTACGTAACACCAAGAAATAGGAACATATTAATAATACACTATATTATAGTTTTATGCAAGTATTTTCGTTATTTTTCTTATTATTTTCGATTTTTTAAATCTAAGATATATGCTTTTTTAGGTAATTTATATCTTGTCATTACCTGATCGCGTAGATATTTGATTTCAAAAACGCTAAATATATCATAAATATCTGCATAGTCAAAGAATCTTTTATATCTACCATCACTAGTCATATATAGATGTGGTTCTACTTCTAAGCCTTCTCCCGCTCCATGATTAACATCATCCATTGAATTTACTCTTGCCAGTAAATGTCCTCTATTAACAAGTATTCTCTTTATTTCTTTAAGTATTTTAATTGTATCTTCCCTTGTAAAATAATGCAGTGATAAATCGGCAATCACTAAATCCGTCATATTATTGCCAATTGGAAACTTTTCCAACATATCAAAACAAAGTGCTTCCCTAATCTCAGGAAAATTATCCCTAATATTCTGAATAGCTGTCATTGAAGCATCACAGGGTATCACCGATTTACCTTTATTAAGCAAATACAATGTATCGTTGCCACTACCGCATCCTAAATCGATAGCTGGTCCTCTTACTTCGCTAATTATTGGCATAAAATAATCTAACCAATCATCAGAAGAAATTTGATTTCTCTCACAATAATGCCCCTTATACCATTCATCCCAATATGCTATATTCTTATTATTTGCATCATTCATAACTACTACCTCTAAAAATTAATTATCTTATCTTCTTCTCCAAATGATGATATTATCGCCTTACCTGATTCAAAATATAAAACGGCGGTATTATCATCTAATTCATTATACATTCCTCTTAAATTAGGATTTTTATCTAACATATCTTTTTTAGCTTCCACTCTATCATCTAAAACTAATTTGCCAGCTACCCTAATCCATTTACCATCTTTAAAAGCACATAATTCCACATTATTATTCTTCTGTATTTGCTTATAGACATCCTTCTTTTTACCTGTTTGAATATATAGATGATCTTCAAATATTTCGGCTGTCCCAAACGGTCTTACATGAGGAACTTCACCATCAATTGTTGCCAAATAATAGACCCCACATTCTTTTAAAAAGGCTTGTACTTCTTTCATATTCTATCACCATAATAAGTATAGCATATTATAATACCCAATTTCAATATATATTCAAAAAAAGCCTTTTAGGCTTTTATTTTTTATTAGCAATACTTGCCTTAACAAATGATAAGAATAATGGATGAGCATGCGTTGGCCTTGACTTGAATTCTGGATGAAATTGTCCTGCAATAAAATATTTATGCTCAGGTAATTCAATTATTTCAACTAAATCTGAAGCAACATTCCTACCGGAAAAGACCATACCATTTTTTTCTAATATTTCCTTATACTTATTATTAAATTCATATCTATGTCGATGCCTTTCAAGTATCTTTGTTTGTTTGTAACACTTATATGCCAATGTTCCTTTTGCAATTTCACATTCATAATTTCCAAGTCGAAGCGTTCCGCCTTTATTAATAATTGATTTTTGATCAGCCATCAAATCGATAACGGGGTTTTTGGTAGTCGGTTCAAATTCTGTTGAATTAGCATCTTCTAAATTACATACGTTTCTAGCAAATTCAATTACTGCTAATTGCATACCTAAACAGATACCCAAAAATGGTACATTATTAATTCTCGCATAATTAATGGCTTTAATTTTTCCTTCAATTCCTCTACTTCCAAAACCACCTGGCACTAAAATACCATCACATTTTTCAAATACTTTATTTAAATCTGCACTCTCTTTTTCAAGTGATTCTGAATCAATCCATTCCACTTCAACTTTTTTATTATACACGTATCCTGCGTGAACTAATGCTTCATGAACAGATAAATAAGCATCATGTAATTCAATATACTTACCAACTAAAGCAATCCTTACTTCTCCTTTAAGATTATTTACAGTATCAATCAAATCCGTCCAATATTTTAAATCTGCTTTTTTAACTGGTAAACCAAATTGTTTTAAAATAATTTCATCAATATGCTGATTATAATAATTGATTGGAATTTTATAAATATTATCAACATCGACAGAATCAATAATATTTTCTACTGGTACTGAACAAAATAAAGATAGTTTATTCTTTAATTTTTCCTCCGTCTTAAATGGTACTCTGCATACTAGCGCATTCGGAGTTATTCCCATATTTCTTAAATCCCTAACACTATTTTGAGTTGGTTTGGTTTTTAATTCACCTGATCCAAACAAAAGGGGAATAAGTGTGCAATGAACAAAGAAAGTATTTTCTTTGCCCCGCTCATATTGGATTTGCCTTAACGCCTCAATGAATGGTTGACTTTCAATGTCACCGACTGTTCCCCCAATTTCCGTAATAACAATATCGGCATTGCTAGAGCGACCAGCTTCAAACACCTTATTTTTAATTTCATTAGTAATATGAGGAATCATTTGAACGGTTGAGCCTAAATATTCCCCTCGTCTTTCTTTTTCAATGACATTACTATAAATTTTACCACTTGTTATATTTGAACTATAGTTTAATTCCTCATCGATAAATCTTTCATAATGTCCTAAATCCAAATCAGTTTCACAACCATCATAAGTCACGTACACTTCACCATGTTGAATTGGATTCATCGTGCCGGGATCCACATTAAAATATGGATCAAATTTCTGCATAAATACTTTGTATCCTCTTGCTTTAAGTAATAAGGCTAAAGATGATGCCGTTATTCCTTTTCCTAAACCAGAAACAACACCACCCGTTACAAAAACATACTTTGACATATAATTCCTCCTAACTAATTATTATCAACAATACTAACGCATAATCCTATATAGTTTTTAGGTTCCAAATTTAATAAAATTTCTTTGTCATATTCAGTTATATCAAGTTTTTTAATGTATTCCCTCATTTCTTCTTTTGTTATTTTCTTGCCCCTTGATAATTCTTTAAGTAACTCATAAGCATTGGAAACACCATTTTTTCTCAAAATTGTTTGAACTGCTTCAGAGAGTACTTCATAATGATCATCTAGTTCATTTAATAATTGTTCCTGATTAACATTAAGTTTATTAAGGCCAACCAGTGTTTCTTTAACACTTATTAAACTATGACTAAATATTACCCCAATATTTCTTAGTTTACTTGAATCAGACAAATCACGTTGAAGTCGTGAAATCGATAAATTATTAACAAGTGCATCAATAATACCATTACTTATTTCGGTATTAGCCATTGAATTTTCATAATTTATTGGATTAACTTTATGCGGCATAACACTTGATCCTACTTCATTTACATTAACTTTTTGAATAAAGTAATTATTTGATATATATAACCACATATCACTATCTAAATCTTTGATAATATTATTTATTATCTTGATATAACTTAATAATACACACAATATATCATGTGATTCTATTTGCGTTGTCACTGGATTATATTTAAGATCCAAAGTTTCAATAAATTCTTTCGTTATGGTTATCCAATCAACTTCAGGAAAGGCAACAACATGGCAATTATAATTACCAACTGCACCACTAAATTTACTTCTTAATTTAGTACTTTCTAATATTTTCTTTATCGATTCCAAACGATAACTAAACACTTTCATTTCTTTACCTACCGTCGTAGGTGATGCGATTTGTCCATGTGTTCTCGCTAACATTGGTACATCTCTATAAGTCTTAGCCATTTCATTTAATGTATCAATTAATTTTTTTAGATTATCTAAATATAATTTCAAGCCATTCGTCACCATTAAATTATAACTAACATTATTGACATCTTCACTCGTCAAAGTAATATGAATAAATGGTAGTAATTTATCTAATTCAATATCTGTCATTTTTTCCCTTAAAAAGTATTCCACTGCCTTAACATCATGTTTCGTTTCATTTTCAATTTCTTTTACACGTTCAGCATCATCAAGGCTAAAGTTTTCTATTATATTTAGTACTTTTTTAATTTCATCAGCATCAATATTAACATTAATAATTCTTTTATCTATTAAAAATATTAACCATTTTATTTCAACTAAAACACGATATTTTATAAGTGCATATTCACTAAAATAATCTTTTAATCCTTCAGTTTTCTTTTTATATCTTCCATCTACCGGAGAAATATTTAATAATTCATTCACCTAACAATCATTTCCTCTCTCGCAGCACCAACGCCGATAAATTTAACTGGTGTATTGGTTAATTCTTCAATTCTATTAATATACTTTTTAGCGTTAACAGGTAATTCTTCAAAACTTCGGCATTTACTGATATCGCCAAAATTACCTTCAAATTCTTCATATACTGGCGTACAATTTGCTAGGAAATCGACATTGGTTGTAAAGTCAGTTGTTTTCTTCCCCTTATACTTATAGGCAACGCATACTTTAATTTTATCAAATTTACCAATGGTATCTAGATGATTAACACACAAACCAGTCAAACCATTAATCATACATACATAATTCAAAGACACTAGGTCAAGCCATCCACATCTTCTTGGCCTCTTGGTAGTAACACCATATTCGTGCCCCAATTCTCTGATTCTATCGCCAGTAGCATCAGTTAATTCAGTTACAAAAGGGCCAGCCCCAACCCTGGAAGAATATGCCTTAATTACACCATAAACCTCGCCAATATATCTAGCTCCAATACCCGTTCCAGTTATAGCTCCACCAATCGTTGGATTACTGGATGTAACATATGGATAGCTTCCAAAATCAATATCAAGTAGTGAAGCTTGAGCTCCCTCACACAATATCTTCTCACCCTTTTTAATTGCTTTATGTAACATCGTAATAGTATCACAAACATATGGTTTTAGTATTTTCGCATATGCCTTATATTCTTTATAAACCTCACTAAATTTTAATTTAGGTTTCTTATACGCTCTTAAAATAACATTTTTATTTTTAATATTTTCTTTAAGTAATTCTTTGAAACGACTACTGATAAAATCTTCCATCCTGATTCCTGAACGTTCATATTTATCACAATAAGCAGGTCCAATTCCTCTTTTAGTTGTCCCCAGTTTATTGCCTGCACGCATCTCTTCCAATGTCTCATCTAAAATAGGATGATATGGTAATATTACATGTGCCTTTTCACTTATATATAAATTATTTACTTTATATCCCTTTTCTTTTAAACTATCAATTTCTTCGATTAACACTTTTGGATCGATTACAACACCATTTCCAAGTATTGCCTTAACATTATCATATAAAATACCACTTGGTAATAAATGAAAGGCAAACTTAGCACCATTTACTTCAACTGAATGGCCTGCGTTATTACCTCCAGAATATCTTACGGCATATTTATTATCGCTGGATAGATAATCAATAACTTTTCCTTTTCCTTCATCTCCATAAAAAGCCCCTAAAACAACTGTTACATTCTTCATAAAATAACCTCCTACTTTAATAGTATATAAATTTTTTGTAAAGAATAATAGACTATTCTTTTTAGATATGTTATAATAAAATTGATTTTGCCACCAGTAGGGCTTTTTTTTATATTAAAAAACGGATATAAATCCGTCTTTTTATTATTTATTTATTACATGAAATAATATATCTTTTATTTATAATAACATGATCTACATCATCTTTATATTTACATAGACCATCTCCGAATATTCCCTTTTGAAAATTAAGCATCAAATATGAAATATTTACATTTTTTAGTTCAACTGCCGCTTCATTTTCAGATGCCAATGTACCTACATACTCTAGTAGATTATCACCTCTCGAAGAAACGACTATTGTTACTTTTTCGCCAATTAAAGATTTATACATTTTAATTCTCCTTTCTATTTAATTATAACACAAAAAAAGAACCATTTAGGTTCTTTATAATATTATCTCTTACTAAATTGTGGAGCACGTCTAGCAGCTTTTAATCCTGGTTTCTTTCTTTCCTTTTGTCTTGGATCTCTAGTAACCATTCCAGCTTTCTTTAAAATCTTTCTGTAGCTATCTTCCTTAGCTTCATTTTCTTTATCGTATTCCAAAAGTGCTCTTGTAATACCTAATCTGATTGCTCCAGTTTGCCCAGAGAAACCTCCACCAGTTACATTACAATCTACATCGAATGTTTCTAAATTATTAGTAAGTTCTAATGGTTGTTTTAAATCCATTACTAATACTGGAAATGGCATATATTCATTAACGTCACGTCCATTTACCGTAATTTTACCTTTACCTGGAGTAAGAATAACTCTAGCTACTGAACTTTTTCTTCTACCAGTTCCACAAAATGTTCTATTTTCTTTCTTTGCCATAATTATTCTCTACCTACCTTTATTTCTTTTGGTTGTTGTGCTGTATGTGGATGTTCACTTCCAGCATAAACGAATAATTTCTTATACATTTGTCTTCCTAATCTGTTATGTGGAAGCATTCCTTTTACTGCTCTTTCAACCATTTCTACTGGATAATTTTCAATCATTTCTCTACCAGTTCTAGTTCTTAAACCACCAGCATATCTACTGTGATTATAATATTTTTTTCCTTCTAATTTATTACCAGTTAATAACACTTTATCAGCATTAATAATGATAATATTATCACCGCAATCAATGTGTGGAGTATAAGTTACTTTATGTTTACCCCTTAACATTGCTGCTGCTTTAGCTGCTACTCTACCAAGTGCTATGTCTTTTGCATCGATAACATACCAATTTCTAGTAACAGTTTCTTTAGTTTGCATAAATGTTTTCATTTTCTTCTCCTTATATAAATTAATATTTATCTTCATAATTTTCGTGTTCCCAATACGAAAATCAATCTGATATAAAATGTACCGATTATGATTATATTAAATATTTACTATTTTGTCAAGAAAAAAATGCCATTTTTGGCATTTTTGGACATTATTCTTTTACGAACAAAGGAAGTATTGCTTTAAGTAAGTCTTCACCTAATACTTCATCTAAATAAATATCGCCATCTTTATATGTAGCCAATACTATTTTATAGTTATCTTTAATATCTGTACCATCTTCATTTACTTCGGCAATATAATAATACTCTTTATCATCTTTTTCTACTTTATCGATTACTAAATATTCTTCATTATTACCTAATGTAACTATTTTATTAATTTCTAATCCCATTTTTTCCTCCTTAAGCTACTTTCTTTTTAGTTTTAACACTATAATCACTATTGATTAATTTATCTATTTGTTCATCAAAAGATACTTTATTTTCTTCAAAAGATTCATCTGGCTCTGAAGATTCTACATTCGGAAATTCTTCTTTGGTTACCCAAAAGGCATCCGGCATTTCAGTGACAGGCTGCTCAGTAACAACAGGACTAACAGGTTCAGGAACTGCTGCTACTTCAGGCATAACTTCTGCCACATTATTATCAAAGATAGCTTCATTTTTCGTATCGAACACGTCTTCATAACGTTCTGAAAATAAAGGTGCTTCATTAAATGGTTTTACTTCCTGAAATAGTTCATTATCTACGACTGGTTCAGTTACAATTGCTTCTTCTACTTCCGGAACCACATTTTCTTCTAAATCTTCCTTAATTTCAGGAATCATATCTACTTTATTTTCTTCTTTACCGACATCTTCTTGAATTATTTCTTCTTGTTTTACTTCCCCTGGTTCAGATAAAGTATCATACAAAGAAACATTTTCTTCAAATATATCATTAATACCCTTTGGTTTATCCTCAAAGACATTTTCAACTGGTAATGTTTCTTCTGATATAATTTCATCATCAGCTTGAACTTGTTCTATTACTAATTCAGGAGCCTTAGTTACTTTTTCTACTTTATTGCCAAATAATTCATTTACTCTAACAATTACTCCATTACATTTTTCAATAGCTCTTTCTATATTAAAATCATCATTTAAATCTCTAATTTTTTTAACTTGATTAATTTCATAAGTTCTATTATCATTATCAAATTCAAATGGATAAGAACGTACATTATTCGTATCTAAAGGTTCTTCAACCGGTAATGCAATATCATTACCATCAACAAATAATCGATCATTTCTATTAATTCTTTCAAGATATTCTTGATTCATATTTTCAATATTTGCAATATTATCAGTAAAATATGTAATAGTCTTTCTAATATTAGCAATTTTTTTAGTATTATCTTCCATATGTTCAAGTACTTTTAATTGCTCATCAATTTTAATTCTAGTAAAT
>ONWZ01000035.1 GCA_900321645.1 uncultured Eubacteriales bacterium
AAAGAACATTTTGTTCATTTTGCCCCCCTTTTTCGGGTTGGCAGTTAATAATATACCAAACAATTTCCTCCTTGTCAACACTTTTTTTCACTTTTTGTGAATTTTGTCAAATAAATGCATCCCTATATATATAATGAAAAAAGCAATCATTTTTGATTGCTTTTACTTTTTCGTAATTCGAATCTTAATCTTAGTTGTCTTTGGCGTATAAGTTGCTTTGACATCATCACCGGTTACAGTAATAGTAACTTCGTGGTCGCCTTCGGTATAACCAGTTAAATCTACGATCGCTTTAATCTTACTTTCATCGATTGATTTCAATACTTCTTTTGTTCCTTTTACAATAACAGTTGTCTTAATTGATGCTGCTCCAATAGCTGCTGCTTTATAATTAGAATCCAAATTGATTGTTTCAATCATAATGTCATTGATTTCTTTAGTTTCTTCCTCACCTAATGAAATGGTTATCTTGGTATTCTTAGCAGATAGTTCTCTCAACCCAGTAGGCGTTTGAAGTGATACGGTGAACGTCTTATTTTCGCTTAAGTTAGTGACATCAACTTCAACTGGCAAGTATTCAATCTTCGCTAAAGCACTTTCTTCACCATAAACAGTTACTTTTGTTTCACTAGAAGTGATTGAACTAATTGCTTTACCAAATTGTACTTCACCTTTTGGAATTACTTTAACCGGAACTTCTTTATGTGGTGAATCAATATTGATGGTAGCCGTAACTTTACTTGGAACCATTTCAATATCCACTACTTTACCATCATTATCATAAGCGATTATTGGGACATTTTCTAGTGTCATAACCCCAACTTCAGGATCAACTAATTTTGAAATATCAACTAAGGCTCTAACATTAGCTACTCTATTAATCGTATGTTCAGCCCCTTTAATGATGATTTCTTCTTTATCGATAGTTACTTGTGATACTGATAATTTAGTATCCAATCTTTCTTTATTAATTGTATCAATAGTTGCAATTTTAGTTGTCGATACTTTTGGATATATATTAATATTGATAGATCCAGGATCTAATTTATATTGAACTGAATCAACTTCGCCTTTATAGTTTAAGGTTACTTTATGGGTACCAGCTTTTAATTTAGAAATATCGATGGTTACTGTTCCATTTGATGATTGTTTAGCTAAGTACATATCAATTTTACGACCAATTAAAGTAACATCGACTGTTTCTGGAATACCTTCCACAACATAAGTTTCGGTATTATAGATAGCTTCAACTTTTTGATTATATAATACTTCAGCATATGAGTCTAATAATGAAGTAGTTCTTTTATCAATATTGAAGAAAGCTACGATGGCAATAATTAAGGAAATAAAAATCAATGTATTTTTTCTGACTAGCCACCTTTCAAATTTATCGGTTCTTCTACCCATTTTGTCGGTAATAAGCAAAATAAATTTAGTAATTGGAGTAACTATCTTTTTATCAATTAATCTAATGATTGCTCTTATGAATAGAAAGGCTTTTCTAGTTCTTCTTTTTTTATTTTTCTTCATTATTATCAGCCTCACTTTCTGGCTCATCTTCAAGTTCATCATCTAATAATAATTCTTTTTTAGGTTTTAATTCTTCGATAAGAATCATACGAGCATCATCGATTGATAAATTATAGTTTAGAATACCTTCTATGGCGATTGATATTTTACCAGTTTCTTCAGAAACGACAATCGCAATACAATCGCTTTCTTCACTGATACCTAAAGCTGCTCTATGTCTCGTACCTAATTTCTTATTAATTTTACCATTTAAACTAATTGGAAATACCGCTCCAGCACTAGTTATCTTATTTCCCTGAATAATGACACCACCATCATGAAGTGGATTACGTGGGAAAAAGATAGAAATCAATAATTCAGCTGAAATATCAGCATCTAATGATTTACTCTTTTCGATATAATCACCTAGACTAATTTCTCTTTCAATAACCATTAAGCCGCCAATTTTTGCCTTACGCATATAATCGATAGCATTCATTATTTCATAAACTACTTTTTCTCTTTCATCTAGTGTTAATGATCTATGTTTGGTGATAATTTGTTTCTTACCTAATTGTTCTAGAGAATTCCTAATTTCTGGTTGAAATATGATGATAACTGCTAAAACACCCCAAGTAAGAATATATTCCAAAATTACACCTGTGGTTTTTAAATCAAAATAATCACTTATCAATTTTACTATTATAAGGATAAGAACACCTTTTAATAGGAAAACCATTTTAACATTATCTTTAAGATTTTTAATAACTGCATAAGCTAGTATCCATACTAAAGCAATATCGATCATTGCTTTGGCAGTTGATGTTATGTCATTCATTATCATGGTTATGCACCGTCCTTTATACTCATTTTATATTATAACATAATATGTCAAAAATTGATAGTTATATTTTTGGTTATTTTAGATATCCTTATATTATATGAGAAAAGAAGCTAAATTATTTAGCTTCTTCAGTAACTCTTGTTTCCCTTATAACGGTTACCTTTATTGTACCGGGATATTGAACTTCTGATTCAATCTTTTCTTTGATATTTCTAGCAATTTGATATGACATTAAGTCATCAACTTCTTCTGGCTTAACGACAACACGTAATTCTCTACCAGCCTGAATAGCATAGGCTTTATCAACGCCTTTAACTTCATTACCAATTTCCTCAATCTTTTCTAGTCTTTGGAAATAGTTTTCAGTTGAATCATTTCTAGCTCCTGGACGTGATGCTGAAATAGTATCAGCAATGCTTACAATTGAAGAAATAACGCTGGTGGCAGGAACATCGCCATGGTGTGAGGCAATGGCATTGATAATTACTTTTCCTTCATTATACTTCTTAGCTAATTCAACACCGATGTCGACATGACTACCTTCCATTTCAAAGTCGATGGCTTTACCAATATCATGAAGTAAGCCTGCTCTTTTAGCAAGGTTAACATTTTCACCAAGTTCAGAGGCAATTAAGCCACAAATACGAGCAACTTCTTTAGAATGTTGTAAGGCATTTTGACCATAACTTGTTCTGAAATGTAATTTACCAACAATTTCAATAAGTTCTGGGTCCATTTTAGATAAGCCTAATTCATAAATAGCATTCTTACCATACTCTTTGACTTTTTGATTAACTTCATTACACATTTTATCGTATAATTCTTCGATTCTAGCTGGATGGATACGTCCATCTTTAATCAATGCTTCCAAAGTCAATCTGGCAATTTCACGGCGCATTGGATCGAAACTTGAGATAACAATTGCTTCAGGTGTATCATCAATAATTAAATCAACACCGGTAACTGATTCAATCGTTCTAACGTTTCTTCCTTCCCTACCAATTATTCTTCCTTTCATTTCATCGTTAGGAAGACTAATTACAGAAACTGTTTGCTCATTGGTTACGTCAGCCGCATATTTTTCCATTGAATTAACTAATAATTCTTTAGCTTTTGCATCAACATCCAATTTAGCTTCAGTTTCTCTTTCTTTAATGTAGGCAGCGATTTCTTTCGCCATTTTTTCTTCGACCATTTTCATAACGGCTTCTTTGGCTTGTTCTTTAGTAAACCCACTAATTCTTTCTAATTCTTCTAATTGTTCACGTCTAATTGCTTCCATTTTTTCTTTGATTTCTTGGATTTCATCTTGCTTTTTTAAGAGATTATTTTCTCTGTCTTCTAAACCTTTTTCGCGTGCTTGCATCATTTCATCACGTTTATCAATATTTTTTTCACGTTGTAAAAGGCGATCTTCAGCTTCTTTTATTTCGTTTTTCTTTTCTTTTACTTCCTTATCAGCTTCTAATTTTAGTTTATTAATCTCTTCTTTGGTTTCGAAAATACTCTCTCTTTTTAATTTTTCAGCTTCTTTTTTAGCTGTCGCAATAATCGTATCAGATTTCTTCTCTGTTTTCTTATTTTTAAGGTGATTGATTACTAAATATGCAACCACGCCAATGATAATTCCAAGAACAAATGCTAAAATGGAGAATACTGTATTATTCACATGAACACCTCCATTTCTTTAAATTGTTTTTTTATATGATAGAAAAAATTTAATTTGAATTTAAACTATACAATATAATTGTATATAACTTTCAAGCCAATGTCAAGGCATAAATTTTAAGAAACAATAAAAAAAGAAACAATGTTTCGTTTCTTTAATTATTATTATTTAAATAAGATAAGCATCGTAATTATAGCAAAAGTATTGTTTAAAATGTGAGCAATTGTCGAAGCAATTACATTCTTATTTGTATGCAAGTAAATCATCGCAAGTAAAACGCCTAAGCCAACATATAAAATAGTAACTATACCTACTCCATGTAAGATACCAAAAACAAGTGAAGAAACAATTACAAATACAGTATCATTTTTAATAAATGTTGAGAATGAATACCTGAAGACCATTTCTTCAATAAATGGAGCAAAAAGAGCAACTGAAATACCCATTAATACTTTGCTATTTTGATATGCTTCGATAACGGCATCTTGATTAGGCATATCGACACCGGCTGCAATAAATATTCTTGAAACTATTTCGTTTACGACGATGACAATAATTGAAGCCCCAATAATATAGATAATATCCTTTTTAGTTAATTTCTTTATTCTTTCTTTTAATTGCTTGCGATATATAATAAGGAAAGTAATAACGATTGCTAAATAACTAGCAAAAGTAATTACTCCAGATAGTTTGTAAACCACTTCAGTAGCATCTTTGGTATAAATCATACCAAGAATAAAGCCTGCTATCAATTGTACCCCTATGTATATCAATATATATAACCATATAGGTTTTAAATCTTTTTTCATTATTTACTCTCCTTAACTACTTCATTTGATAAAGGTAGTTTTTTAACTAATTTTTCTGGCAGGATACTTATAATGCTCTTATAATTGATTAAGATATATGTTCCTCCGCAAACAACACCAGCGATAATAATATTTACTAATTGAGTTAACTTACTAGCACTATTTACTGGTAAGATCATTTTAGTTACTTCAAGCATTGCAATTAAAATGATAGCTGATAAGATAAATCTTGGGATGGACGTAATTGTTTCTTTATAATTAAGGTGCATTTCTTTATTTAAATAATGCATACTCATACCAGTAGAAAGCAAGAAGCAAGCAAGGGTCGCTGCAATAGCTCCATAATAAGCTGGAAGTCCTAATTTATCAAATAGAACCATAAATGGAATATCTAAGGCAACATTGACAAATTGACCAATGATAACACTTTTATAGATAATCTTTTCAGCATTAATACTTTGAAGTAAGGAATTAACAACCATATATAAACAATCGAAGATAATTACAATAATATTGAACTTAATAATTAATGACCCAATTTCATTAGGATTATAGAACATGTTCCACATACTTGTTGACATAACACTCATAAAAATAGCTAATGGAGCAATAATTAATAGAATTATCTTTAAGCATTTATTAAAGGTCTGATTCATAGATATGGTATTCTTTTCATTAAAATCTTTAACCATATTAGGAATTAAACTAATGATTAAGCCATTGGCAATCGAAGTAATAATCGTATTAATTTTGACACCCCAGGTAGTAAAGACACTACCAATAAACTCAGTTGTCGCTGCCGTAAAGCCTAATTTTGGTAAAGTTTTAATAACTAATACCATATCGACAAAGGTTGTGGCATTATTTACTAAATTAATTACAATAAAAGGAATGGAATAAGTAATAATCTTTTTAATAATCTCTTTATCGGTTTTTTTATTTTCTTTTGCTTCAAGATCAAGTCCTAATTGTTTCTTGTTCCTTCTCGTAATAATATCTAAGTATAAATAGGTAATTAAACCACCGGCAGCGGCTGCTAAGGTAGAAACGACAATAGCATATTTAACATCCCAATGAAGTACTTTAACACAGATATAACTACCGGCAATAATAATAGCTATACGAACTACTTGTTCAATAATTTGACTAATTGATGGTTCTTTAATATAAGTATGTCCTTGTAAGTAGCCTCTTTTGATACTTAACATTGGAATTATTAATAAGGCAAAGGAAATAGTCCTGATAACTAAAGAAACATCTCCAATACTATTGCCACCAGTTAAGTCCCCAACGATTAATTTGGCAAATAATGGAGCAAATAAGAAACATATTAAGAATGATGCGATAGAGAAGATCATAATGATCTTGGTTGCTATTTGATACATTCTTATTTTTTTATCATCTTGCTTTAAAGTGGCATATTCACTTGTTAGTTTACTAATTGCTAAAGGAAGCCCGGCTGATGAAATAATCAGAAAGATATTATATATGTTATACGCATAGCCATATAATGTACCACCTTTTTCACCAATAATATTATAAAAGGGGATAACGTATAAAACTCCCAATATTTTAGTAATAATAATACATACTGTTGCAATAAAGGCACCTTCTAAAAAACCTGATTTTTTTAATTTGCCCATAATTCACCTCTTCTATTTTACACTATCTTAATTATATCATTACAATCTTTAAAAGTAAATTCTAAGTATCTTTTTTATGAATGAAACATATATATAATGATGAAAGGAATGATAAATATGGAAACATTAAAGGTAGGAACAAAATCAAATCCCAATTCAGTAGCAGGAGCACTAGCTAATGTGTTTAGGGAAAGAGATAGCGTTGAAATTCAGGCAATTGGTGCTGGAGCATTAAATCAAGCAATAAAGGCAATTGCAATTGCGAGAGGGTTCGTGGCACCTGCTGGCAAAAATTTAATTTGTATTCCGGCTTTTACCGATATTGTGATTGATGGTGATGAAAGAACAGCCATTAAACTAATCGTTGAAGCAAAATAAAAGTAGTCCTGTGACTACTTTTTAATTAATGAATATAAGATAGCAACCTCTTTATTAGTTAGATGACGATACTCACCTGGTTTTAAATTAGTTAATTTGAGATTAGCATACTCTTCTCTTTTTAGTTTTATTACCTCATGATTGATAGCTTCAAACATTTTTTTTACTTGATGATTACGCCCTTCATGAATAACTAATTCAACTAATGACTTATCAGTCTTTTTATCATACTTCTTTAAATTAACTTTTGCTTTAGCTGTTTTCTTACCATCGATGATAACACCACTACGCAATTGTTTTATTTCATAACCAGTAACTAGGCCATTTACTTTGGCAACATATTTCTTCGAGATATTACTAGATGGATGCATAAGTTTATTAGCTAGATAACCATCATTAGTAAGAATAATGGCTCCCGTTGTATCATAATCTAATCTTCCAATCGGATAGATTCTCTCTTTAGTGTTAATCAGATCGACGACTGTTTTACGTTTATGTTCATCTGATACTGAAGAGATAACTTCGCGTGGTTTATTTAAAAGATAGTATTCATAATTCTTATTATTATCTAAAATGACATCTTCAACTTCAATAGTATCGGTACTTTTTACTTTAGCGCCTAATTCTTTGACGATTTCACCATTGACTTTGACTTTACCAGCAATAATTAATTCTTCAGCTTTTCTACGGGATGTATATCCAAGATTAGCAATAACTTTTTGTAATCTTTCCATACTTCTCACCTCGAAGGTATTATATAATAAATTTTTATTTTTAACAATATTTTTTAAAAAGGTGTTGCAATTTTAAAAATAATATGTTAATCTCTTATAGAAGGTGAACGGAATGAAAGTAAGATTCAAAGGCAAAAGAATACTTATGATACTACTAAATAATGGCTTATTTATTGTTTTTGGATTTCTATTTTCAATTATTAATTTTAATATTTAAAGAAGCGAAATTATTTTTCTCTTCTTTTTATTATAATTAATCACCAAAAAAGAGGAAGGAGTTTGTTTATGAAAACAAAAAAAATGACATATGATGTCGACGAAATGCCACCTATTGGAAAATCATTAGTTTTGGCATTACAACATGTGTTTGCAATGTTTGGAGCAACGATACTAGTACCAATTCTAGTAAATGCGGCAGCTGGAGAGACAGTTTTAACAATTCCGGTAGCATTAGTTACTTCAGGTATCGGTACATTAATTTATCTTGTATGTACCAAAAAGAAATCACCCGTTTATTTGGGTAGTTCATTCGCTTTTATTACGCCAATTGCCGCTGCTTATACCAAAGGTGGAATGGCGGGAGCAATGACAGGAATAATGACTGTCGGAATTATTTATGTAATTATCGCAATCATTATTAAATTTGCTGGTAAGGAATGGCTGGAAAAATTATTGCCGCCAATTGTTATTGGACCAATGATTATGATAATTGGTTTAGGACTTGCTCCATCAGCTATTTCACAAATCGGTTTATCATCAGGTACTTCTATCGATTATCGTGTTTTAATTGTAGCGCTTGTAGCTTTCTTAGTAACAGCTTTTGTAATGACTAAAGCCAAAGGATTCTTTAGAATTATTCCATTTTTAATTGGAATTGTGGCTGGTTATATTGTAGCAGTAATCTTTGGTTTGATTGATTTTAAACCAGTAGTGGAAGCAAGTTTCTTTGGAATACCAAAATTCGTATTACCATTTAAGGATTACAAACCTAGCTTTATTGCTTTGGTAACAATTGCTCCTGTAGCATTAGTTACCTTATGTGAACATATTGGTGATCATACTTCTTTAGGTAATATTATCGGAAGAGATTTAATTAAAGATCCTGGACTTGATAGAACCTTACTTGGTGATGGTATTGCAACTTTTGTAGCTGGTTTATTAGGAGGTCCTGCCAATACAACTTATGGTGAAAATACTTCAGTAGTCGGAATGACCAGAGTGGCTTCAGTTAAGGTAGTAGGAATGGCTGGAATCATTGCTATCATCATCGGTTTCTTAGGAAAATTTACCGCTTTAGTATCAACAATTCCAAATGCGGTATTAGGTGGTGTATCACTACTACTATATGGCTTTATCGCCGTAAATGGATTAAAAGTATTAATTAAAAATAAGGTAGACTTTGAATTACCTAAAAACGTTGTTGTTGCTTCATCAATGTTAGTATTAGGTTTAGGTGGAGCGGCCATTTCAATCATCAGTGGGGATTTATCAGTAACTATTTCTGGAATGAGCTTAGCTTCAATCGTCGGTATTATCTTAAATATTATTATTCCGAACGGAAATAAAGAATGAGGTGAAAGATGAAAAATGTAATTGAATTAAATCATCCACTAATTACGCATAAATTAGCTATTCTAAGAGATAAGAAAACAAGTACCAAAGAGTTTAGAGAATTAGTATCCGAAATTGCAATGTTTGTTTGTTATGAAGCAATGCACGATGCAAAATTAGAAAGTGTTGAAATTGAAACACCAATCAAGAAATTTAAAACTAAAAAAATTGATCAAGATAAATATGCTTTTGTACCAATTCTTAGAGCGGGAATGGGAATGCTAGATGGAGTTATTACCGTTATTCCAAATGCCAAAATAGGTCATGTTGGAATGTACCGTGATGAAAAGACATTCAAACCAGTTAATTATTTCTTTAAAGTTCCTAAAGATATAGAGAAACGTGAAGTAATCATCCTAGATCCAATGTTAGCAACGGGTGGTTCAGCTATCGATGCCATTGAATTATTAAAGAGCAAGGGTGTAAAAAAGATTAAATTCTTATGTATCATTGCTGCTCCAGAAGGATTAAAATTAGTAACGGAAAAGCATCCCGATGTTAAAATATATTGTGGATGCATTGATAAGCATCTTAATAAAGATAAATACATTGTTCCTGGTCTTGGCGATGCCGGTGATCGAATTTACGGAACAAAATAGAACTCCTGAAAGGAGTTTTATTTTTAACTAAATTGAGCTATAATAATATTAGGTGATTAAATGAAAGCATTAGTAACGGGAACTAGTTCCGGAATTGGTAAAGAAATAGCTATTTATTTATCAGAATTAGGTTATGATATAATTGCCGTAGCAAGAGATAGAAAAAAATTAATGGAATTGAATAATTTAATTAAAACTAAACTTACAATCTATGAATATGATTTATCTAAATTAGAGAACTGTTATAAATTATATAATAATGTTAAGGATATGGACGTCGATATTGTAATCAATAATGCTGGATTTGGCTTATTTGGCGATTATCAAGAGAGCGATTTAGATATTGAACTTAATATGATTGATCTAAATGTTAAGGCTTTGCATATAATAACTAAATTATTTATTAATAATAAACATACTAAATATATTTTAAATGTTGCTAGTTCGGCTGGAATGATGATGGGTGGTCCTCTAATGAGTACATATTATGCTACCAAGAGTTATGCACGTAGTTATACTTTAGGGTTATATGAGGAATTACGAAAAAACAATAGTGATAAGGTAATATCAGTTTTATGTCCAGGGCCAGTTGATACGAATTTTAATAAAAGAGCAAGTGTTAAATTTAATTTAGACGAGCTTAGTGCTAGATATGTGGCGAGATATGCAATTAAAAAAATGTTTAAAAAGAAATTAATTATTATTCCTGGTTTTAGTGTTCGAATGGGCTTATTCTTTTCAAGGTTTTTACCAACGAAATTAGCCTTAAAAATAGTTTATAAAATTCAAGAACGGAAAAAAACACCATAAAGGTGTTTTATTTTTATAGTAATACTATTAACAAAGTAACTAGAGCTACTAATATTAATAAATATAGGATAAATCTCCAAATATACTTTAACCATGTTGTATATGGAATATCAAAGTAGCTTAAACCTAAAATTAAGATTAAACTTGTTGGTCCAACTAAACCGAATACGCCATATATGCTTTGGAATAATAGGGCTACTGATGGATAAATTGATTCATCGGTAATTTGCGTTAAAATTGGTGAATATGCACTAATTGTAATCCAAGTAAGATCAACATTTAGAATGCAGCCAACAAAAGCAAGTAATGAAGATAATCCATAATTGAATTTACCATAGTTAGATATAATTGTTTCTAAAAGGCCATTATTGAAGACACATACTAATACTAGATAAGCGACAGTAATTAAACCAGCGGCTGGTAGCATCTTTTTAGCACCTTCTAGGAAATTATCTAGGGCATCATCAAGTTTGTCTTTATTTGCTAAAGCAAGAATGAATGATACAAAACCTAATAGCATCGTTGAATATACATAGATGCTTGTAGGATTACCACTACCATTCCATTCACCTAGAGCAGGTAAATTTGATGAAATGATGTTTGAGAATATATAGAATTCTTTAATATGTAAGCCAAGTAGCCATGAATGGAATTTAGAGAAGACAGTTATATTAAATAATGCTCCCCAAGGTACCATGCCTATCACTAAGATAATAAATGTTAGTGATAGAATAACAATTAAAGGCCATGTCTTAATATCTTTATATTTACCTTTAACTTCGGCTATTAGTAATTCTGAATTATCATTTAATTCATATTTTACTTTCTTTTCTTCAACTTTCTTAATATGTGTACTTACGAAGTAAACTAATAGAGCGACTCCAGCAAAAAGTAATAATAATTTTGGAAATACATTGTCAAATTTAGATTCTAATCCAACAAAAGTTTCAAATGTGTTACAAATACCAGTATTTGGATTAATGAAAGATACAAATACTCCTCCAATATATCCAACTAGCATACTAGCAACTGTAGCAGAGAAAGCTACTAATTTATCATATCCTAATAAGAGAATGATTGTTACCACAAATGGAACAAAGATAAATAGGGGCATTGTTATACCAGTTAAAGCGGTAATAAAGGCAAAAAGGATAATTGTTATGTAGATAAACTTCTTACCCATTGGTTTTGCTTTGGTTACAATGCTATCTAATATTTTTTTATAACTTGGTGTTTTACTTAATATTCCATAAAAGCCACCAACAGCAAGCGCAAATAATATAATAGGGGCAAAGTTTTGAACAACAATGCTAAGGAAATTGTTTGGTATATCAGCAATACCAATACGATCGATAGCACCTTGTCTGCCTGGTAGAATGTAACTAACAATTACAAATATCAATAATAGAATACTAAGTACCTTTAGTAAACCGTGTTTGTTCATTCCGGTTAAGGCTATGCCGACAATGGCCGCGATTACGATATCATACCATAATCCCACCCAACCAAATAGTAATACTGAAGCTACTATTAGGGCTAGGATTAATACACAAATAACAAGTGTTTTGTATTTTGCAATAAATTCTTTAATTTTTTTCATTTTTCCTCCCTTTTAGTATCACAAGTCAGTCTTTTTATCTTTTTCCTATTATTACTTATTTTTCATTTGCGGGAATAAAATTACATCTCTTATTGAATCAACCTCCGTAAATAACATACACATTCTATCTATACCATAGCCAATTCCACCAGCTGGTGGCATACCATATTCAAGGGCTTCAATAAAGTCCATGTCTATGTCATTGGCTTCATCATTTCCTAATTCTTTTTCTTTTAATTGATTTTCAAAACGTTCTAATTGATCAATTGGATCATTAAGTTCGGTATAAGCATTACAGAATTCTTTACCACCAATAAACAATTCAAAACGTTCTACAAATCTAGGATCTTTTGGATCTTTTTTAGTAAGTGGAGAAATCTCAACTGGATGACCATATAAGAATGTTGGTTGGATTAATGTTTCTTCAACATATTTTTCAAAGAATAGATTAATTATATGTCCAATATTCTCTTGATGTTTCTCAACTTCGATATCATGTTCTTTAGCTAATTTCAATGCTTCTTCAACAGTATTTACTTTTAAAAAATCAATACCCGTTTTTTCTTTAATTGATTCAACCATACTAACTTTCTTAAATGGTTTTGATAAATCTATTTCATTACCATACCAATTGAAGGTATATTTATCAAAAACCTCTTTGGCAATGGTTTTAAATAGACTTTCCGTCATTTCCATCATACCAGCAAGATCAGAATATGCTAAGTAGGCTTCCATCATTGTAAACTCTGGATTGTGTCTTGTATCCATTCCTTCATTACGGAATACACGACCTATTTCATAGACAGCTTCCATACCACCAACAAGTAATCTCTTTAGTGGTAATTCTAGAGCTATACGTAAATACATATCTAAGTCTTGAGCATTATGATGGGTAGCAAATGGTCTTGCAGCAGCACCAGTTAACAATGTCGATAAAACAGGTGTCTCAACTTCTGTAAATCCTCTACCATCCATAAATTTTTGAATGGTACGAATTATCTTTGGTCTTGTAAAAGCAACCTTCTTAGAATCTTCATTCATAATCAGATCAACGTAACGGCGACGATATCTTTCTTCAATATCAGTTAAGCCATGAAATTTTTCTGGTAATGGTCTTAATGCTTTAACTAAATGAGTATACTCTAAACACTTTAGAGTTACTTCACCAGTGCGTGTTTTCATTACTTTTCCACGTACACCAACAATATCACCGATATCGGCTGATTTAAATAACTCATATATTTCTTCACCAACATCATTGATTGAAATATATATTTGAATTTTACCCGTTTTATCTTGAATGGTAAAGAATGAAGCTTTGCCCATCTTTCTTATAAACATGATTCTTCCGGCAACCGTAAATTCATCATTGATGTTTTCAAAGGCATCGTGTTCAATATCTTGATATTTTTCTTTTATTTCATTACTCCAAGCTGTTCTTTCAAAACGTTGTCCAAAGGGATCTAAACCTAAACTACGTAATTTATCGGCTTTTTCTCTTCTAATTAATTCTTGATCGGTAAATTCACGCATATTATCCACTTCCTTCTTATTAATTATATAATTTTTTTAAGTAATTATCAAGTACTTCTCTTATTTCTTCCTTAGTTTTTGCTTTAAAAATAAGGTTTTTAATCTCTTTATGTTCAGGCATGCCTTTAATATACCAGGCAATATGGCTACGCATTTCTAAAGTAGCTACTTTTTCGGGCTTAATTTTTAGCAAATAATCCATATGTTTATAACACATTTTAATTCTTTCTTCATATGTTGGTTTTTCGATTACTTGACCTGTTTTAAAATAAGTATCGATTTCTTTAATTAACCAAGGATTACCCAAAACTCCTCTACCAATCATAATGGCATCACATTTAGTATATTCAAGCATATGTTTAGCTGACTCGATACTGGTAATATCACCATTTCCAATAACGGGAATAGTTACATTTTCTTTAACTTGTTTAATGATATCTAAATCAGCTTTTCCAGAATATAATTGACTTCTCGTTCTAGGATGAACGGTTATAGCACTGGCTCCCGCTTTTTCACATATTTTAGCAACTTCGACAGCATTAATCGAATTATTGTCCCATCCGCTACGAATTTTAACGGTTACTGGTACTGGAACGGCTTTTACAACAGCTGAAACTATATCATAAATTAATTTAGGATTTTTAAGTAAGGCCGAGCCTGCTTGGGAACGAACAGCTACTTTAGGAACTGGGCATCCCATATTGATATCTATAATGTCGGGGTGCATTATTTGATAAATCATTTTAGCGGCTTCAACAAATGTTTCTTTATCACTCCCAAAAATCTGTTGGGAAATTGGCCTTTCATTTTCTTCAAAATAAAGCATGTCTTTAGTCTTTTTACTGTTATAAATCATTCCTTTATCTGAAACCATTTCAGCACATACTAAAGCAGCTCCCATTTCTTTGCAGATTAGTCTAAAAGCACTATTGCAAACACCGGCCATCGGAGCTAAAATAACTTGTCCATTTAATTCAACATTGCCAATTTTCATATGTCACCTACTTATGATATGTTTCATGATTAAGGATTTTAAAACTACGATATATTTGTTCTAATAAGATTAAGCGAAATAATCCATGCGGATAAGTTAACTTTGAAAAAGATAATTTATATTGACATTTATTCTTAATGGTCTCAGATAAACCATCAGATCCACCAATGATAAAAGTAATACATGGACTGCTTATAAATGTTTTATCTATCTTATCGGCTAATTCAATCGATGATAAATTATTACCTTCAATACACATAGCAATAAGATAATCTTTATTATCAATATGCTTTAATATCTCATTGCTTTCATTTTCGATATTACTATCAGGTAACTCAATAATTTCTAATTTATGATATTTATTAATTCTTTTAGCATAATCACTAATTCCTGCTTTTAGATAATCTTCTTTTAATCTTCCTACACAAATTATTTTAATCATAATCTTCCCTCACTTGATATTTTAACACAAAAAAGAAAAAAAGTAATTGTTAATTACTTTTAGCATCAAATATTTTTACAAATTCTGATAATATTTCTTTATTATCTATACGATCATTTAATGGTGGAATATTAAAGGTAACTGTGGTATGTGATTCAAACTCGAAATCGGTAATATCTTGAGCTGATAATAAACTCTTATTTAAAACTACTTTGTGACCAATCAACTTATCGAATATTTCTTTATTAACAAGCATCATTTTATTTAATTTAATAATACTTGGTTCCATTAGATAGATTACCTCATCACATGTTTCACCATTAGTGTTGTTTAAATCTACCAGGATTGTATTAGCCGTACCGAACTTATTTATTGCGGCATTAAGATTATTTTGGTTTACAGAATACATATCTTTTTCATTAAAGAAACCAAAATCATTTTTATTTACTTCGATAGCTACGACATAATCTTTTTCTGATAGCATCTTTTTTAACATATAAATTAATGTTGTGGCACCAGCTCCTGCTGTTGCATTTTTAAATCCAATTACTCTCGCTGTTCTTGGCAATACAGGGGCATCGGCATTGGTAGCATCACTGGCCTGTGTACTGCCATTTAACTGATGAATATGGGCAACATCTTTATAAGTATTAGGATGATTATATAAATACATCAATGATTCTTTATTATTAGCAAAATTATATATTCCCATACTGATAAGTTTTGATAAGTAATTGTTATTGGCCATTAAAGTATTATCTAATAACAGAATTACTTTATCCATTTCAATACCCACGGATAATTTTTGAATATTACTGATATCCATATAATCTTTAATCGCTGTAATATCTAAAAACATACGATTAAAGAAGAAGTTAGAGAATGTGCCAATAATTTCATCAACTGTAAATTCGCCATTCATTGATTTAATAATATCGACATCTAAAGTGTTTAATAAATTTTGATTTTTATTTGCTACGATTACATTCATTCTCTCACTCCTTTTTATGCTCTTATTCTTACTTTGGCCTGACCACTAATTTCCCATGTTCCATTAATAATATCATCAGAACGAGGTGTTTCTCCACCTAATTGTAGCAACATACTAAGTGGACCAAGATTCCAATCGGCATATGTATACACATTATATATGATATACTTATTATTTCGTGATTCTTCTTCAATGATTATACCATTATGACAGTAAGCTTGTGGACTACCGGGCTCACGATTTAATAATCCATTACCACGCTTACATTCTTTAACATAATTAGCTTTAGCCAATAGTTTATTCAATTTTTTTACTTTTTCGGCATTACCTTCAGAAAATTCATTCAAATCTTTAATTTCAGTTTGCTCAATTAAATCTATTATGCTATTCTTGATTCTAAAGGCTTTGGCATAGTTTAATGCTAATGCCGTAAAAATAACATATAAAAATATAAAGACAAGCATTAATCTTATCATAAATACGCCACCAAAGGCATCTCGCATGTCTAATCACCTGCCTTATTTTGTTTTTTCATATACTATTGGTCGTGTTTCTCCAGCAACTCGCCAATGACCAATGGCTGTTGTGGCATCGGTTTCACTTCCATTTAGTGCAAGTAATTTATTTAAAAATGGAATACTCCAACCGACATATGTTTCAACTTTATAATAGACCCCTATTTTATTTCTATTTTCCATATGAGGATTAATTTGCCTAATGATGATGCCATTTTGACAATATACGGTATCACGACAATTCATTTTACTAGTGTCGACACGATAATTCATATTACCTAGAATTTCAGTTTCAAAATCAGCTTCCATCTTATTTAAATCAGCAGCTGACATATGTCTCATATCAACAATTTCATTGTTTTCAAGATAATCAACTACTTTGTTTTTTACTTTGAAAGCTTTAGCATAGTTTAGCGCCATAGCAGTAAATCCAATATAAATGGCTAAAAAGACTAAAAATAATTTAATCATGAATGCGCCACCAAAGGCATCTCTCATCTTTTATCACCCACTTTAGTACTCTGCTTTATTTAATATGATATATTGAATAAAGCACAATAATAAATTGTGTGATTAGAAATTACTATTTTAAAAATAATAATTTCTAATCACCATAGCATTAGTAGTTACACTTACTACCGTTCCATTTTCCGCCAGCTTTTTTACACTGTTGTTCATCACCGGCGCCTGACCATAAGTTATTGATTTTATCTTTAATTGTTGGCCACATAAATGCTAAAATACCACCAATTACAGCAATGGCTACTAATGTAATAACTGTCATTGATACTTCACCTGTTGCTTCTTTCATTTAATCTCACCTCCCTATAATACGATTTGATTATATCATAATTTAATTTCTAAATCTATATATTTGGTTTAACTTGACACTAACCACCAATCATTGAAAATGAAGCAATTAACATGATTATTAGGGCGGCTCCACCAGTACACATAAGCATCGTCATAGTTTGTTTTTCCATTTTATCTAGACGTGCACGATATTTTTGTTCTCTTGCTTTTAATTGTAAAGCCGATACAGTTTTAGAGAAAGATAACATTTGCTCATGCTTTTTATCTTGTTCTCCAAGACCTAAACGATATAATAGTCTCATCATACGCATTGAATCTCTTACTGGATAACGATTGGCAAATTCCATATATGGATCTACGCTAGAATCTCCAGCATCGATTTTGGCTACTAGGTCTCTTAAACCAGGTTTAAATACATCTGGTGCATCTTCGATACTTCTAGCTAGAGCTACTGGTACAGTATAATGTTGAACTAATACCTCTAAACTCTTTAAATAGTATGGTAGTAATGAATCAATTGTATTCAAATGCTGTTTATAGAATTTCTTTAAATCGATATATTGAATTTTAAAGACAATATAACCTGCTACTAATGCAACAACAATGAATATTGCTTTTAAATTAGTAATAAATACAAAGAGAATAACAACGATGGTAATTAAACCACGAAATACTCTTTTTCTAAATACTTGGCTAACGTCATAAACACGATCACCGTATTTAGCGCGTAGCAAGAATTCATAATCCTTTTCTTGTAACATGCTAAATAAATTTTTGTTTTCACCAAAAAATTTTGAGGTTGAAATATATCCATTATAAATTAATATAGCAAAAATGATTACTCCAATAATTAATATCTCTATATACATTATTCAGCCCCCACATTCTCATTATAGTATTTCTCACCCTTTATCAGGAAGAAACTATTTATTATGACGACGCCATGAACTAGAATACGCATCATTAGGTTATCTAACATGTCAATATAACTTTCTACGCCCAAGATAAGTTGAATTAGGACAATTAACGAATATAGAGAAAAACCAAATGTTAAGAATTGCCCATGGAATTGTTTTCTATCCGATCTATCACGATAAACACCTTCGACTAAGATATCAATATCACTTAGCATATTATCGAATGTTTCTTCAGTATTTTTGGCGCCTTCTTTAGTTACTTGCAAGAATAATTGGTGCATATTTTTAACCATGTAATATGGATACTTGGAATTCATATAATTAATTGATTCAGTTACATCGCCTTTTTCATATGATAAAGCGATCATTGTTTTAACATCTGATAATACTGGTTCTTCAAGCACTCCAGATTCAACGACACCTTCTAATGATTTAATAAAAGATTGGGTGGTATTAAATTCCATAATTGTATTTGTTGTATACACTTGAATTTGCTCAAAGATAAATTCACTATATTGTCTTTTACATCTTAAATACGTTAAATATGGGATAATTGAAACAGCGGCAATGGCATATACAATTACAATAATTAAATTATAGAAGTATAGATAGCCAATACCACCTGCCCCAATGGCAAATGCACCCACTTGAATTAAGTATTGTCTTGGGGTATATTCTAGTCCAAGTTCTTTAATTTTTTCACGCATTACTTTGTATGAGTATGGGGCATATTTGTCATAAGCAACTGTTGCTTGCTCTTTAACAAATTTATAAATACCTTCACCAGATGAATTACGATATGTCATAATAAAGACAAGAATTATTCCAATTAATATAAATTCTAGTATCATCATATATCACCTGCTTTCTTATTGATTATTAATTTGATTTGGTGGAGTTTGAACTCCAACGTTATTCTGTACAGGAGCCTGTACTACTCTATTTTGTGGCATCATTCCTTGATTTGGAAGGATGCGGTTAGTTCCATTATTATTTATTGTGTTTTGATTATGGTTTACAGTCTGTTTTTGCGGCTGACTATTAACATTAGGTGGTGGTGTATTACCAACACTCAAGTTGTTAACAATTTGATTATTAATTGGTTTTGGAGCAGTTCCTTGATTATTGACTTTTGCAGTTTGAAATTGATTGGAGTTATCGACAACATATTCTTCTTTTGTTTTATCATCTGTCGGTGTTTTAAACTCTTCCTTAACCAATATATCAGGTTGCATAATCAAACCTTGGCTTTCCAAATAGCCCAATAAATATTTTGTAGGGTTGTGAATAGTAACATGGCCATCTGGCGTTTTTTTGAATAAAGTATTTGTTTTAGCTTCGTTGTCTTCTGTTACATAAAACTCGACAACTTCAGCTATTTCACGATGAAATTTTTGTCTCTCGGGACTATAATATCCCTTTATATGGACACCTAATTGAACGTATCTATGGATACTTCTCAAAAATTGTTCCAAATCGATATTACTTTCAAGCAAGCTATAAAGACGGCTTGGAATAGAAGCAGCTTTATCAGCATGAATTGTCGACAAGATATTATGACCAGATGAAATTGAGTTTCTAACGGCCATAACGGCTTCGGCACTTCTTACTTCGGATAGTAATATCCAACGAGGATTCTGTCTCATACAGGTTACTAATACATCTGAATAACTAGCGATATTGTTGGTTTTCATAGCCACAATATCTCTAGTTGGGAATATTCTATCCAAGTGAAGTTCTAGAGTATCTTCGATAGTTATTATTTTTTCATTCTCTTTAGTGTGAGAAGCTAAATATTTGATAAACTCAGTTTTACCAGAACCAGTTTCACCACTAACTAGAATATTGCAGTGTCCTTCGACACATTTCATTAGGAAATCATGAATATCTAATCTAATATAATCATCTGCAATAATTTGGTCTTTTTTAAGCCTTATTTTGGCCGGTGTTTTACGTACAAGCAGTGCAACACCATTCCTGGCAATTGAATCGTGTACAAAGTTAAGACGTAATTCAGCACTTTCAGCATCTAGAAATGGGTTGGCCATATTAAATGATTTACCCATTGTGTTAGCACACTGAAAGGCTATTTTTTCAACTAGGGCATTATCAATACCGGTATTTTCTACACGATAGACACCTTTCGATAATGTTTTAATCCATACTTGTCCACCGTTACTATATGATATATCGGTTACATCATCGTTATCAAGAAACTGCTTTAATGGGCCAAAATCGACTTGTTGGAATTGAGTATCCATGTTTTCCCTCCTTATTCTTTATTTTCAATTATTGATCTTTTTCTAATTTTTGTTGTTCCATTTCATTAACAAGTTCATTATATAGATCTCTTTGATCATCAATTTGTTCAATTTCTTTAAGAACAAAGTCATATAAGTAATTGCTTGTTACTTCGGTAGCTAATGGATCAGTTGTTTCAAATTTTACTGTATTAGGAACAATAACAATTTCTATTTCACGATCAGCAAGATATTCTTGCAAATAACTTAATGATGAGAATAATAAATACTTAGCTTCTGGTAATGAGAAATATACAAAAGATGGTGTTCTCTCTTCTTCACTATTTTCGAAAACATTTTTGCCATTTGCATCTTTTACTCCCAATACTTCTGTATTTTGAAAAAATTCGCCATATACTAAACGGCCACTATTGTCGATTAGTTTAACATAAATATCAACAATATTTCCTGGCATAACTGAATTACCATATGTAGTAACAGTATTTACTGGGAAACTAACTAATCTTTCGCCTTCATTAACATCATACAAAATAGCATCTGGAAGATTTTCTTCCTCTACCAATAAACTAGTATAGAAAATGCTCCCTTCGGCAACCATAGTATTATAGTTGCTATACTTTCCAATAATGTCTTCATAGTTACGATAATAACTACCTTTTATGAATGATGCTGGTACCTGTGTGCGTGATACCATATCCTCAGTTATTTTTGTTTTGGGTTGAATATCTTTATTGGCATAGTATACAGTTACTAATGCTGTTTTTTGATTAATACGAATGTTATAACCAATAAACAGAATAGCAATACATGCCAATACTCCTAAAATTGTTACTGTGTTTTTGTTTTTTAAAAACTTACTTAATCCTTTCATTTTTTTCCTTCCTTTCTCCTTTTATTTATAGCCATCTAAAATGGCCGTTATCTCATTTACAATTTGAGCATCTGTTTCGATATTGTAAATGTTATACGTATTAGTATTATCAATTATTCTTAAACTGACTTTTGGGGGGCTTTCCATTATGTCATAGAATACAATACTATAATTACCTTCACCAAAAGTTGAATTCTCAGTAAATCTTCTAGTAAAGTTCTCAACAAATTTTTCTTTATTTATTTTAACGTCTCCTGTCAATCTGTAATAAGCGACATCAACAGCATCAATCATCGATGCTTCAGTTGCCGTTTTTAGATTATAGTAATCTTGTTCATTACTAACGGTAATTTCATTAAACAAAATTATAACTAATAATCCAAAGAGACCCATAATTATTAGTCCAGCAGATGCAAATGACCATTTCATTACTTACATCCACTCCAATCTTTATTTTCCGGTCCACAACCTAATTTGTATATTTTGCCGACATTTCTACGTTCAACATAGGTATTAATGAATGTACTTTTACCATCTGCACTAATATTTTTCCAACTAGTGTATGGATCATTAAATGAATCGGCGTAATCCCTTATAGCCTGTGGGTTTTTAATTACTGCTCGATATGAAACTCCTTTAAATGTATCATTAAAATTAGCTTTAGTTTTATTATTTTGATACCATTTATACCAAAGACTACTACTATTAGGCGCTGTGTTGAATGGTTTAGCAATATCTACTTGTCTAAAATAAAATTTATAACCGTTTAAATCTTTGTCGTTTCCACTTTCATTATAAAATTTTTGCTTTAAGTCAAAAAGTATCTTAATTGATGTCCTACATCCCTTCTCTTTAGTTAATAACTTATAGTCTCTTGAATTAGTACCGCTTTGATTATAACTGCCATCATATTGTGTTGCATAAAGTGGCTTGATAAGTTGATAATAATTGCTATATTTTTCCATGGCATTTTCGCAAAAGCCAATATTCAATTTATTACTATTCTTTTGACTTATCTCAACATAGAACATTGAATCACTTCGTGCATTAAGGGGCACAAAATAGTGCCAATATTGATGGCCACGAGCATTAATGTCATCAATTATTAAATGCTTTGACTTACAATCATTACCATAATATATTAATCCAGTTTTAATATCAATACAAACCTTCGATGGGCGATGATCATAATCTTTTTGGCAATTGCCTTTTTGATAATTTCCACTGCATATTGGATTAGTTGGATTAACAGGGATCGTGCCAATCGTAAAATTTTTATAATCATTTGTATTAATATAGTTGACAGTATTATTTGTATTGTTCAACAAACTCAAAGCTTTCTTTCTAACACTATCACCTATTTTGGTTTGACATGTTGATAAATCACTATTATCTTCATCTTCTTTGTCTTCTTGGGTTTGGGTAATCGTATAGCCTTCTTTATCTGGGCACTTAAATTCTTCATTATATTCTTTTGTATATGTAGATGTTAATTCATTATATTCTTTGCATTTTCCAGTATACGTACACGTACCATAAAGTGACACTTTTGCCATTTGTTTGGCATTACTTTTTTGATCTTTAGTGTAACTAGCCTCATATGATTGAAATTGGGCTTGGCCAGAGTTTGGCTTGTCAACCACCTCTGGTGGCGTCCACGTACCACCCTTTTGATCGCAACCTGCTTTAGTCGTTGTAGTTGTAACTGATTCCCAGCTTTTGCATCCTCCAGTATATTTGCAAGTATATTTAATCTTCTTTTTATATCTTTTAACTTCCTTAACATTCCAAGATGCTTGACTATGTTCTTTAACATCTAATCCAACCCAGGTACCAGACAAAGTATACTCGCTAACATTACCATTATTATCAATAATTTCATTACCGTCCATATCGATAGCAGAAATATTCACACTGACATTAGCGCCATATGCTACTTTGTATTTACATACATATCTCGAATTTCCATCGTCATAAGTGATATCTGGGCCATCTCCCCATTTAGTATCTTTATTGTCCATACCAAGTCCAACTGGTAGTTCAGCTTTTACATATTGGGTTGTAATTATAAAAAGTATAAATGCAAATATTACAAATTTATTTTTATTAATCATTCTAAACGCCTTCTTTTCTTAATTGATTTGGCTGTTAGAATGATTGTTATAATTATTACAATAGTAAAGATTGTACCCACGATTATTTCGAAAATATTTTCTTGAATAAATTCAATAATGATATTTTTATCAAAGTATTTGTTGTTTGCTTTTACTGTGGTAGTAACACGATTTTTTTTATAAGTTTCTACTCGGGATACAAATGTATCATAATCAATTTCTTTATCATAAGTTGTTTGGCATAAATAAAATTCTTCAATGCCTTCACACAGTGGATCTTCTGAATAATAATTATACGGAGCTAAATTGATGTCATATTTTTTTAAAGTGCTATCGCAAGTATCAGTAGCTCCTATTATTGTTATAGTCATTGTACCAGGTTCAATATTAGTCAGTTGAATAACAACATAATCATCTTCTTCGTATATCGCATTTATTTTATCTTGATAATCAGAAAGATTAAAAGCATATAAATCGTTTTCATATGTATACAAATAAACATCATAATTCATACTTGCTTTGTTAAATTCATAGGTTACTCGATATTTGTCTTCAATTCTTTTGAAGTAATTTATTTCATCCTTGGTGCAACCGGCATAAATTACATTTGGAAGCAATATAAATGAAAAGAAAAATACAAGTAATTTTAGTTTTTTCATAATTGCCTCCTTTGCCTACTTACCTACTATTATGAGTATAACATAAAATCGGCCAAAAAAAAAGACTTTTTATCTTTTTTTACTCAAAGTATCTTTCGAGTGCATAAACGATATTGGCAATAATTTGATCTTGATATTTTTCGTGTGTTAGGCGATACCTATCATCTGGATTTGACAAAAAGCCTACTTCAATCAAAACTCCTGGAGGAATAATGTTTTTATACATATAATAAGTATTATTGCATTTATATGGCCTTATATTCCATGTCTTTTCTTTAATATGCTTTGTTAAACTTTCAGCTATTATTTCATTTTCTTTATTTCTACTGTTGTAAAAAATTTGCATACCTTTATATTTTGTTTGGGATAAATGATTAATATGAATTGAAAGATACATATCTGGCTTGGTTTTGTTGATGAGATAAGCTCTACCAATAAGATCACTTCTTTTTCGATTTTTCACGTTATTTAGGGCTAAATCCTTATCAGTCTCTCTAGTTAAATAAACAGTTGCCCCTTTTAATTTTAGAGCCTCTTTTAATTTTTGGCATAATAATAGATTAAGATCTTTTTCATATATTTTTTGATAAGTCGTTCCACTATCAATACCACCATGTCCAGGATCTAGGTAAATAACTTTGCCGAGTAAAGGGTATTCATTAGTGGAAGCATATACTTTAGATATTAGAAAAGCCATCAAGAAAAAGCAAAAAATAATTAACATTTTTGATTTATTCATACTTAATTATATGTTGTTCATTGACAATTATTTTAAAAAAGCATAACATTATTACTTGAGGGATAATATGAATAAAGACTATAATCAAATTAAAGAAAATGCACTGCAATATGGTGAAAATATTCAAGCCTATAATGAATATCTTAATTTCATTGCTTACTTAATAAAAGTTTTAAGTTTGCCAAATAATGCTATTAGTGAATCAATAATACTTAAAATGTTAACTGATATGGGCACATTTTCTAAAGATCAAAAATTATATACTAAGTGTGATAAGATTGATGATATTGTTGGTTTTTGGGGGATGCATGTTATTGATGGTAGGGTTTCATGTAGACATATCGCTAATTTTCAAAGTGATGTAATTAGTAGAAATCATTTATACAGTGAACCGTTTTATTGCTATATATCGGAATATGATTATCAGAATTTAGGTAATTTTACTGTTAATCATGCGATTAATTTAATTGCTCATAATGGAATATATTATGGATATGATGCAGTAAGAAATAAATTATTTAGTTTTATTGATGGTATGAAAATGAAAGAATTATTTAGTGATCAACCATTATTTGCTTACTACAAGCCTAATTTAAAACTTATCCAAAATGGTCATTTAATTATGGATATTTCATATGATATGGCTCTATTTAAAAAAATGGAAAATATGCCATCACTTAGTTTAGAAGAATACAATTATGTTATTTACTACATAGCTAGTGCATTAAGTAACAACAAAGACTTATTTAAGGCATTTCAAATGTCATCAAAAAAATACATAAAGCGTATAACAAATAATCGTTTAAAATAAGAAACATTTATGTCGTTTGTTTAATAATACTACTATTAATATATTTTAAGAAACAAAAATTATTTATAATACACTTGACATTTTATTATTATTTGTTATAATACTATCAAGTTGTGAGTATATATATGGTTTTATACCTAGCTATATAGGGCTTAGCCTACACGTAAGATACGGAGTCACTAACTATA
>ONWZ01000028.1 GCA_900321645.1 uncultured Eubacteriales bacterium
AGTAAAATTATTAGTTTCGTAAGATATGAAGTAGGCGAAGGAATGGAAAAAAGAGAAGAAAACTTTGCTGAAGAAGTTATGAAACAAATCAATGGCTAAAAAGTGTTAGTAATAACACTTTTTTCTTTACTTATATATTTATTTTTGATAAAATTAACTAGAAGGAAGTAAAGAAAATGGGAAGTACAATCGAAAATGAAACTGAAGAGTTAAGTCAAGTAGTCGAAGAAATCCTTGCTTTAACCGAGAATTTTAAACAAAAAACAAAAGAATCAATGGTTGTTGGTGACACGAGTATTATAAAAGGAATAACTTTATTTGAAGAAGTTATCAAAGAATTAAATCCACAGTATATTGATGATGGTATTATCTCGATGATTATTAGTTATATAAGTATAATATTATTTAAAGAAGAAGAAAAGAAGCAACGAGTAGATAATAGAATTCACTATGGCGTGGAGCAATGTTATGTAATATTAGATTTATATAATAAACGTAAAAAAAGAGAATTAGTTCTTAATTAAAACACTTAATGAAGTGTTTTTATTTTATTATGATTAATTTATTGTTTACTTTTTTAATAAATGGGTATATAATATGTTCATAAATTGAAAAAACGCAGATTAGGACACGATTATATTTGGATATTTAAAGAGAGTTAGTGGATGGTGTGAACTAATAATAAAAGAATATAATTACTACCTAGGAGTTGCTACCGAAAGGATAGCCGGTTAAGAGCCGTTATTTAAATTAAGTAAAAAATAGGATGGTACCGTGTATATAAACACTCCTTGTTTAGGAGTGTTTTTTATATTTTATTGGGGGGATAATTATGGTTATATCAATATTTAAATTTTTATGGGAGTATTATGGAATAACATTAGATGCGGGTAGTGAACTTACTCATAAAGACGCTAAAAGAAATTTTAGATTCTTAAAGGGATGTCCATTTAAATATGCATCAAAGAATCCTGATTTAGTTAAAAGTGGAAAAATAGTTTATGTAAGTGATTCACATGGAATAATCTTTCCATATATAGCTCCCGAAAAGGCAAAAGTAGCAATTACGGAATGTACTTTCACTGAATCAACAGGAGATGAAGAAACAGTAGATGATGTAAGTATTTTAGATGAACTCGCCGAAATGCCTACATATATGGTTGGCGAATTGCTTAGTAAATATAAAGATAAGCCATCATTCTATAAAGTTATTAAAAGAGAATTAATATGTCGTGGAAGATATGAGAATAAAAAGTATAAATTAAGAAAGGAAATAATTGAAATTGAATTAGAGGAAGGTGAATATGATGATAAATATCAAAGAAGACGAGAAATTAAGTGTAAAAAATCATAGTTGTGCGCACTTGTTAGCACAAGCTGTAAAGCATTTGTATCCAAATGCAATGTTTTGGGTAGGACCAGTTATTGAAAGTGGTTTCTATTACGACATTGATTTAGGAGATGTTGTCATTACCGAAGCTGATTTAGAAAAAATTGAAAAAGAAATGAAAAAAATCAGCAAAGATGGTAAAAGAATTGTTAGACACGAAATTAGCAAAGATGAAGCACTAGAAATGTTTAAAGATGATCCATATAAGGTTGATTTAATTAGTCGTATGGATGAAGATGAAACAGTTATTAGTTGTTATTCACAGGGAGACTTTACCGATTTATGTCGTGGACCACACGTTGATACAGTTAAAGAATTAAAATACTTTAAATTGCTTAAAGTGAGTGGTGCTTATTGGAAGGGTGATGCTAAGAATAAGATGCTTCAAAGAATTTATGGAGTATGCTTTGATAATCAGGAAGATTTAGATGCATATTTAGCTGAACTTCAAGAAGCTAAGGAGAGAGACCATCGTAAGATTGGTAAAGAATTAGAAATCTTTATGTCTGATGATTTAGTGGGTAAAGGAATGCCTTTGTGGTTACCTAATGGTTCCTTAATTAGAAAGCAACTAGAGAATTATATCTATGAAAAGGAACAAAAACTAGGTTATAAACATGTTTATACTCCTTGTGTTGGAACAGTTGATTTATATAAGACTAGTGGTCACTGGGATCACTACAAAGAAAATATGTTTCCGGTAATGAAGGTAGATGAAGAAGAGTTTGTTTTAAGACCAATGAACTGTCCTCATCATATGTTAATCTATAGAAATGATTTGCATTCTTATCGTGAACTACCAATTAGAATTGGTGAATTTGCTACTGATTTTAGATATGAAGCAAGTGGAGCTGTAAAAGGACTTGAAAGAGTTAGATGTATGTGTCAAAATGATGCTCACTTATTTGTAACTCCTGAACAGATTGGCGAAGAATTTGAAAAAGTAGTTAAATTAATTTTGGATGTTTATCATGATTTTGGAATTAAAGAATATAAATTTAGATTATCTTTGAGAGATCCTGAAGATAAAGAAAAATACTTTCCTGATGATGAGATGTGGAATAGTGCTGAAAATAAATTGCGTGAAGTATTAGATTCGTTTGGAATGCCATATTATGAAGCAGTTGGTGAAGCAGCTTTCTATGGACCTAAATTGGATGTTGAAGTTAAACCAGCGGTTGGCCCAGAAGTAACATTATCTACTTGTCAATTGGATTTCTTACTACCAAGAAGATTTGAACTATCTTATATTGATAAAGAAGGAAATAAGCAAACACCAGTTGTTATCCATAGAGCAATCTTTGGTACATTTGATAGATTTACGGCTTTCTTACTTGAAGAAACAAAGGGTATACTACCATTATGGCTATCACCAATTGGGGTAAATGTAATTCCAGTTAATAATGAATATCATATGGAATATGCTAATGAAGTATTAAACAAATTAAAAGAAGAAAATATTAGATGTGAATTGGATAGTCGTGATGAGAAACTAGGTTATAAGATAAGGGAAAGTCAAACTAGAAAGATTCCCTATACTTTAGTATTAGGGGATAAAGAGAAAGATGATGGATTGGTTACTTATCGTAGATTTGGTAGCCCAGATACGACAACTGTATCATTATCAGAATTCATTAAAATGATTAAAAAGGAAATAGCTAATAAAGGAAATTAATTTTTCCTTTTTTCTTTTGGAATTATTTGGATAATGTCAAATTTGTGTCAAATCACTAGGAAAGGCTAAATATTGTGCTATAATTAATTTGAATGATAGTTGAGAGTAAGATATATCTATCATGCAGGAGGTGTTTGGTTCAGGGGACAAACAATAAAATAAATAAACATATTAGAAAAGGAAGGAATTTATGAAAAAATTAAAGAAAGAATTAAATAAAATTTTAAAAGTATTCTTAGCTTTCGGATTGTTATTTAATAATTTGATGCCATTATCAGTCGTATTTGCTGATGAGTTAGATAATGGTGAAAATAAAGTTGTCGATATTGGCGAAGGTGATAACTTAGAAACTGATGACGAAGGCGAAGAAGAACAAAATCCAGTTATTGATACTAATGAAGGAGAGAATCCTACTGGTGATAATGAAACAACCGAACCCGAGGGAGGAGAAACTCCAAGTGAAGATGAAAATAGTGAAGTAGCATTAACTTATGAAGTATATGTTGATGATGCAAAATTTGAAGATGATTATGGTTCTGTAGAACTTACAAAAGAAGTTCAAAAACTTGATATTATAGCAAAACTTAGCGGAGCAGAGACAACTGATAGTTATAGCTTTGCCTTTGAAGATGCTACATATACGGCTGAAGAATTGTTAAATGGTGCAGTTATCAAGAGTTTAACATTTAATGGATATTTATATGGCGGATTTAATCTAGAAATAGATGGCATGCTTACTGATCCAGAAGGTACTGATACTGAATACTACATGAACTATGTAGTTGAATATGGTACTTTAGAAGATGATGATGCAGCTCTTAGTGCTATTAACGAAGATTATATTTTTGCTAATGGAGTTGTTACTTCAACAAATTATGATGAAGAAACAATTTTGGCTATTGCAAAAGAAGCATTTCCTAATGCAACTGCTTCAATTGAAGACGAAGGATTATTGCTTACCGACGATCATGATGTAACTGTTTGGTATGGTATAGTAACCAAGGGAGATGTCAATGGCGATGGTAAGATTGATCAAGCTGATTTGGAATTATTAATTAATCAAATTCTTGGTTTAAAAGAAACAAATGATGCTTCTGATATTAATGGCGATGGCGAAGTTAATGATGATGATGCTGTATGCTTAAAATTAATGTTAGAAATAGGAATTACCGAAGATGTTACCGAAGAAGATGTAACTATAAGGACGAAATTTGGTGAATTTAGTAATCCAGTTAAAGTTGGTGATGAATTTACTTTAGAATATATGGTAACATTATCTGAATATTCAATTAATGGTATTTCTGGATTAGTAAAATATGATAAGAATTTATTAGAATTATTATCAGCTGAAGCTAAATTATTTAATTTAGGTGGTATGAATGAAGATAAAATTTTATACCTAGGTGAATACTTAGATTTAGATATCGAAGCAGAAGAAGATGAAGAAGGCAATCTTGTATTCGATGAAGATGGTAACCCAATTATAAACTTTAACGATACTGATTATGTATTAGTAACCCTTAAATTTAAAGCCTTAGCAGCTGGAGAAACATCAGTCTTTATGGATGATGTTAAATACTATGCTGATACATATAGCTATACTGCTGAAGGCGATACAAGTATTGATGTAACAATCGAAGATGCTACTGAAGAAGAGGATGAAGAAAGTCCATTTACTTCAATTACGGTAGCTGGTAAAGATGTTGATTTAAGCAATTATACGGTAACAGTACCTAATGATGTTACGACAGCTGATTTGGAATATTTATTAGCTGAAGGCTATGAAGTCACTTCAGTAGATGCCCCTGAAGAACTAGCTGAAGGTGACAATAAAATAGTCATTACTGTAGTCGATGAAAACGGTGAAGAAAAAGAATATACAATTACTGTAACACGTGAAGCAAAGGAAGAAGAAAAAGAAGAATCAACAGTATCAACAGTAAGTTATAATGAACCAACTTATGATGATGATAATGACGATGATGATTCAAATAAAACTATCGGAGCTACTACTAGTGATGATGATAAAGAAGAAGTAAAAGATAGCAATAAATTATCAAGAGTGATCATTATTATCTTAATCTTATTAGCAATTGCTGGACTTATCTATTTAATCTTTAAAGATGATGAAGATGAGGAAACAAAGAAAACTAATAAAGATATCGATAAAATGAAAAAAGAAGACGATAAGAAAAGAAAACTCGAAGATGATAAAAAAGTAAAGAAAAAAGAAAGATAAACTCTTTCTTTTTTTTCGTCTATTTGGTATAATTGATATGATAGAGTAACTAGGAGGCAAATTATGAATAGAAAAGGTCA
>ONWZ01000074.1 GCA_900321645.1 uncultured Eubacteriales bacterium
ACATATAATTTAGCTTTAGTTAAATATTGGGCCATTTCATCTTTGGGAATAAAACCGGTAAAAATAATATTATCTGTTAGTTTTAAGTCTTTTACTTTCATAAATAAAGATTCTTTTAATGAGCCATCGCCCATTAAATACAATTTAATACTCGGGATATCTTTTTTCAGTAATGAAACTATATCAATTAAATCATCAAAGCCCTTTTCTTTTTCCATTCTTCCAATAGAGACAATTACATTATCTGTAAGGCTTGTCTTATTACTAGGCAAAGCATCAATAATATTAGGAATATAGATGCATTTTGGTTTAACTAGCTTTTGATAAAAGTTAGTTAAGGTTTCTGATACCAAAACAAAATAATTGAAGTTTTTAACGGAACTAACTAATTTGCCAATATATTTATCATCATTATTATGATAATTATGTTCAGTGGCTATTTTAATTATTTCTTTTTTAGCATATTTTCCTACCAACTTATTATGAAAATCACGAGTAGTAATAATATACTTACTATCTATTTGTTTAATGGCTTTAATATTTAAATAATATTTTAAAAACAGGATTTTTAAACTTTTAAAGCCTTCGGTAAAAATGGCTAAAAGATTTTTCTTTTTTAAGGCTTTCTTAAAAGCTTCTTTATTTGGCCCATAATCAAGTAAATAAGTAATCTTTATTTTATCACTAAAAGGAAATGGGGGCTTATCGACCACTTTGTAGGTACTGATAATATTTATCTGATAATCATCATCAAGCATTTTACATAATGAAGAAAGGTATTGTTCAATACCGCCATAACCTAGATGAAGTGATAAAATAGTTATCTCATTTTCTTTTAGCATAATAGCCTCCTTATTTCGCTTTTTTATATTTTTCTTTATTTAATTTAATTAAGTACATAACAAGTACTAAATAAATTGATACTGCTGGAGCACTTAAGACATGACCAGCAAATGATGAAACCATTAATTCTAGTAATAATAATATCAAATACAACCAGAATTCAGGATTCTTTTTACTCTTCTCTTTAAGCATTCTTACAAATAGATAAATTAATGGTAAAAAGTAAACAATGAAACCGATAATACCATAGTGGATAATGATATCTAAATAATCAATTTCAATTAATTTCTTTTTAACATCATAATTAATTATTTCTCTATCACACCAACTGATACCAAATAGTTTATCACTTAATCTACTTTCTGAATAGACGCTATAATTTTTTAAGAAGAAATCTTCACGACCATTTAAGCTTAATTTAATAATTCTAGCGACATCTTTATTCTTAATCAAATCTTCGATTCTTTCATAACGATATTTCCGATTGCCAGTTTCTTCAGTATTATTTAATTCATCAATTTTATTTTCAAGATTAGATAAAGCTGGTGAAAAATTACAAATAACAAGTAAGATTGCAATTAAAACAATTGGTAGTTTAAAAGCATCTTTCTTTTCTCTTACCATAAAAGTTATAATGACCATAATGGTAACAATGATCATTCCTAAATAGCTTACTTTAGTTCCAATAAAAGCGATTGATAAAAGCATTGGAATAGCTAAGGCTATTTTATATTTCTTCTTATTATCCATGATGTGCAATAAACTAGATAATAACAAGATACAGATAGCGCCCGTTTCATTAGCCGAATAGAACCAACCATTCTGTCCTTTAACATTGTCCCAACGATACGAATTAAAACTAGTATTCGTAAAATATGGAATAAGCATCAAACCTACATAGATAAAACTATTGATGAGTAAAATCTTATAGATGATTTCTTTTCCCATTTTATAGTCATCAAAAATATTAAATACACCCATTATCATAATTGGAAAATATAGATAATGTAGGGCATATGATACTTCATATAAAAAATTATGAAGATTTAACATATCTGTTTTGGTGATACAATATAGTACACCAAAGGTCAATAAAACAATTGAATAATATATTGATGGTTTACGATATTTTGATTTACTTATGAAAAAGACATATACGAAAGTAAAGACCATCGTTAATCCTTTAATAATCATACCTAATGATAAACGGAAATCAGTAAATCTTGTTATCAAAGCAGTCATTACATCAATAATTGGTAAAACAATAAAATATAGGTATATTAATTTCTGTTTTTTGTTCATGTTGTCCTTCTTTCTACATTGGTAATATTAATCTTAAAATAAATTTATACATTGGCATATCATTAGAGATATTTAATCTTGGAACTTTATAGTTATCATCTTTTAAATCTGATTTACGATGTTCTCTGCTTGGTCCAAAAGTAAAAGCCATTTTATAACCATTATCTTTTAGGGCTCTTATATATTCTTCGTTCCAATCACCAAATGGATATGCATAGTATTCTGTATCAATTAATGATTTCATTTTATTGATATCTTCAGTTACTTCATCATAAGTTTTTTCACTATGAAAATGCATAGCATAAGAGTGAGAAGCAATATCAATGTTGGGATATTCTTTTCTTACTTTATCGAGGGTTTCTTTATTCATGTGTAATATACCATCACCCATTACATATGAACCGACACAGAAGACAGTTGCATTCATTTGATATTTTTTTAATAACGGATATGCATATTCATAATTGTTATTATATCCATCATCAAAAGTGATTAATACTTGCTTTCCTTCTTTTTTACATTGTTTATTTTTCCAACAATAATATTCATCAATTGTCATTGTTTTATATCCCAATAATTTTAAAATTTTTAATTCTTTTTCAAACTTTTCACTATCGACAATTAAATTATCACCAGTGGTATTAATCGCACGTGGCATAACACTGTGATAACCGAGAATAGCCACTTTATTTCTATCTTTAATAACAATTATGGCCATAACTAGTACAAATATAAGTAGTAAACTACCTAGTATTAATAATATTTTCTTTTTCATTTCAAGCTTCCTTTCACCTTGAAGATTAATTTTACTAACCAATACCATCTTAGATTGATTAGGTGATAAATAATCTTTTTATTTTGATCTAATAAGTATAAATACTTATTATGTTTATAATCTTTAAAATTAGTATGCATATATGTAATTAGCTTATCAATAATAACCTTTTTATTTGTAACATTTTTAGCATTAATAATTCTGACAATTGGAGCCACATAGATGTGATAGATAGCTAAATATTCAACTTCCGGATAATATTTTTTAAATTCCTTATGTTCTTCTAAGTATGTGAGAATACTGTCAAAAGACTTAAGAATATCTAAATTCTTGGGAGCATTATTATTGTTCATTGTTGAACCTTGGCGTAATAAATAATAATATAAGCCTTCATCTACGTATGATATTTTTTTCGCATTCATAATCACTTTAGTGACAAAGTCGATATCTTCATACCATACTTTAGAGCGAAAAGTAAAATCTTTTAATAGCTCTCGTTTATAAATTTTATTACAAACACCAGCATTATTAAAGAAACAATTTGTTTTGTTGTCATCAGTTTTTAAGAATAATTTTTCTACTTCTTCTTTATTACTATCCTCATAGACAATGGTATGTGAACACATCACGATATCGGCATCGGTTTTAATGGCTTCATCATACATTTTTTGATACATTGATAGGTCGACATAGTCATCAGAATCGACATAGCCAATAAATCTGCCACTTGCTTTTGTTAAGCCTAAATTTCTAGCGGATCCTTGTCCCCCATTTGGTTGCTCAAAATATTTTACTTTATCAGGGTATTCTTTTAAATATTTCTCCACAATCTTTTTAGAATTGTCGGGGCTACCATCATTAACGATAATAATCTCAATATCTGATAAAGTTTGATTAACTAAACTAGTTAAACATTTTCTTAAGTATTTTTCGGTATTATATACTGGAACAATGATACTTACCTTTTTCATATTATCACCTATACATCTATAAAATTATGTTTTTTAATATCTTCCTTTAATATTTCAAATTCATTCTTTAAAATTTTTAATTCTTTTTCAATGACTGATCTATCTAAAGTATCTTTTAAATTATATTTTTCTTGTCTATCTGTTTTTAAATCATAAATAGCTAAGATTTCACCATCGCTAAATTCTTTATGGGCATTAACATTCATAACAATGACATAATTATTATTACGAATACCAAGCATAAAATCACGTAGATTATAATCAGGACATCCTCCACAAACATTCTCAAGTAAAACATAATCGCGTGGTTTATTATTTAAAATCGACATACCATCATATGTTTTAGGAATAGAAAGATTATTCATAGCTAACATTGTGGCAGGAATATCTTTCGTGTTATACATCCCATTAATTACTTCCGGTTTTAAATCTTTACTCCAAATGACAAATGGCATATTATAATTTTCACGATGTTCATTATTGACATAGTTCTTACGATATGGATCAAAAGTATATGACGAACCATGATCAGCACAGATAAAGATATTTAGATTATCTAACATTTTATGTTCCGCTAAAAAAGTATATAGTCTTCTTAAACAAATATCAGCATATTGCAAAGATACATCATACGATAAATTACCACGATAATTTTTAGGCAATTTATGCATGTAATTCTCAATAGCTTTAAATTCTTCATCGAGTTTATTAAAATCATTTGTATCATAAGTATAAAAGAATTCTTGACGATGACAATCATCTAGATGAATATAAGCAAAATATGGTTTATCTTTTTGTCTTTTTAATAGCCAATCTTCAAAATGAAGAAAAGTGGTCTCCATACTTGGAGCTGCTTTTTTCGATTTAATACGATGATCAATCTTTTGATACAAGAAACGGTTGTAGATAGCATTAATATATGATTTTATTAACGCTTTGCGATCTTCTTTAGGGGTTAAAATTAATTTGTTGTTACGTAAATTATAGAACATATTTTTAAATAACATTTTAGTGATAATTTTCTTATATCTTTTTTCTAATTTAAGCATATTTTCAGGAGTCATCTTTTTAGATAAATTATATGTATGAATTTTAAAGACAGGATGTTCCTTACCTAATTCAAGTAATTCTTTGGTATATTTACTTTTGTTTTTATTAAATTTTTTATATTCATCATTGACTTGTTTAAGATTTTCTTTAACATCAGTCGTATCGACATATTTATAAATAAAGGCCGTTATCTTTTTATTATCTCTTAAACTTTCTAAGAAATTAATCCAAGTTATAAAATTATCATTGATTAAATCGATAATAACTTTCATTGTTTTATCATCTAAGCCATTCTTTTTATATTCCTTGGAATAAAATTCCAAACGATAAGCCCACAAAGTTTCAAATTCATAACAAATGTTATAATACTCTTCGGTTAATCCTTGATATGAGTATGATGGATACACCAAAGGTTGAACACAGTTTGAGAATGTTTCATAGCCATTATCTCTAAAAGTTTCCATAATCGTTTCTTTACCATATAATTTTCTGATGTAACTACCATTTTTTAAGGTATCAATACCGCATAGTAAAGAAACTAAAGCCGCTTCGGTGTATGGGGCTTCTGAATACATATTGGTACAAGTTATCCCTTCACTTCTTAGTTTATCTAGAAAAGGCATCGTCGCAGGATGATAATCATTACCAATCGTTTTATCATAATATAATGAATCGATAACAATAAAGAGATTATTTTTAGGCATGATTTTTCTTCCTTTCAGTTATTAAACGTTTAAATCTTGCAAAGAAGGCTGTTTCTTTGGTTAAAATGAAATATATAGTAACAACAAGCAAATTAATCGTAAAGGTTCCCAAACCTAACAAGAACCAATAAAATAAATTAGGGACTGTTATATTTCTCACAAATAAATATAAGCATAAGTAACTGGCAATACCAATTACTAATAATTTAGCAGAATGGCCATAATAATTAATTTTATCATCTTTAAAATAATTCTTATTTAAAATTTGTGGATACAACGCAAACTCGCCAATAATGAATGAAATAACCGTAGCTAAAATAACGCCCGAAATGCCTATTTTAAATAATAAGATTAACGATAAAGTTAAATTAATGATGCTTTGGATAATTAAGCATTTTTTAAGTTTGTCAAAATAACCCAATGCTTCGGCAAAGACTTCCAAAGGAATATCAATAACTTTAAAATATAGAATTATAACAATAGAAACACTACCTAGATATGGTAAGACATAAGCTTCACCATAAAAGATAGAAACAAATGATGTAATAACTAATAATAATGGCACACATAAAATATTAGCAATATAGAAACACATCGCATTGTATTCATAAAAGATATTTTTGGCATTTGTCTTATCAGTGACTAATAAGTTACCAACACTAGCAAGAGATGAACTACCAATCTTTTTAACGATATTTTGGATTGAAGTAATAATATAGTTATATGATGTGTAGATAACAACACTAGCAGAGCTAATATATTTAGATATCAAAATAACATCGATGTTATTGAAGATGATGCCAGTTACTTTTTGAACCATTAAATTCTTAGTTTCTTTTGTGAAACTATTATCTGGTTTAGCATCTTTAAGATCTAATTCTTTATAATCGCTTTTAGCAATAATTAAAATAACAATATTTTGGATTATTGAGATACCTATTGCAAGTAACATTAACGATAATAGTTTTAAATGCATTAGTAATAACGTAATTTCTAATAATCCTTTAACAATAATTGAAGTATAGACAACCATATGAACTTTATATAAGTTTTGACGGGCTTCTAAAATTACTTTTTGTGGCGTAACAAAATAATTAATACCACTAGATACAATAAATAAGATAAAGCAAATTCTAATATAATTTAGTGGTAAAGTATAATCAGATAAGAAGAAATCAATCTTAAATGATAAAACTATCCCAATGGCAATAATGATAAGTGCAATCTTTGAATAGAAATTATGACCACCTTTTAAGATTTCATTAATCTTCTTATGATTCTCGTCCGATACCGGTTTATATAAAGAATATAAAAGACTACTTGTAAGACCAGCATCTACCAAAGAAATATATGAAAATATTTGCGTAAATAATTGATAGATACCAGTTGCTTCATCGCCAAGATTAGCCAAAAAGACTTTAATTTTAAATAAGCCAATTAAAGCTACCAAAGTTGTTAAAATCGTACTGATAATTAAATTTCTAGCGGTTTTTTTAGTTCGCATTACTTCACCTACTTTTCAAACTTACTCTTTTTATTTAATATTTTATCAAATGCACTATTTATCTCACTTTTACATTTCTCAAAATCAATATTTGGATTGGTATCATTAATACAAATACATTTTCCTTTTTGCTTTTCGATATAATCAATTATTTCTTGATTGTCGTTTGATACCGAAAAGTACTTTCCAAAATCATAATCATTAGGAATAAATTTACCATCCATAAGCTGAAAATAACGAATTAAAAATTGATTGATATCTGACACATCACGAAAACGATTACTTGAGGTATGATCCATCTCGTCATAAATCTCTTGCCATGCTTTATCAAAATAACTCTTTAAAAATGGTTGATATACATGATTGTTATCAATACCTACGAAATCTTTTTTCGTAATGGTATTTTTTAAGGTCCTAAGATTTCTGCCTAAACCATATTTAGCATTTAAATATTTTTGGGGATGAGTTAGAACGATTTTTCTTTTGTTATATTTTTTACTAAGTACATGATAATTATTTTTAAGGATGCCAGCAAAGACAGGATCTTCACCGCTTAAATCAAGATTAACTTCAGTATAATTATCGACTGGTAAACCATCAATAAAGAAATCTTCTGGCTTGACATCATCAATTAAAAACATATCATCATTGAAAAGAACAAACTGTTCACTTAATTCTTTAATTCTATTGACATTTAATTCAATTGGATTAGATGAAAATACCGGTAAATACTTTTTAGGAATATAATCTGTATGTTTAATTATTTTTAATTTAGGATGATTAGTATTTAACCATTTAGGTAAATGACCCCAGGTAATAAAATAAATATTATTAATCCAGGGAGCAAATTTTTCAATACCACGAAACCAATATTTTAAATTATCCCAATCACGAAATCTAATTGTTCCATCAACACCATCTTTTTTTACTTTGTTGGGATTATATTTAGCTTTTTCTTTTAACCATTCAGGATCACTTCCATCGACCCAAAGAATAAGAAAATCAATTTTATTATTCATTTTATTCCTCCCCATCAAATGATACAGCATCAAAACTATGACCTTTACGATCATTTTCAGGTGGTGGTGTCATATAATCACCATATAGCGAGGTTAAGAAACGATCATAATCTTTTGGAGCATCATACTTTTTACCTTCGAATAAAACTTTTGTTGTTTTATCAAAACAATCCTTAGGGAAAGTTACTTTATCGATAATATCAATGTATTCATGATATTCGCCATGATACATGATAATTTTCTTGAGCATTCTTTTAACAATATTATTTCTTAAATTGCGGGAAATTATTTTAGCTATTTTGGATAATATCTTCCCTACTTTGCCATAAGTATTATATTTACTTTTATTTACTAAATCAGCTTCCAATAATAAATTGATCGTAGTTAGTTTTCGTAAGAATAATTTTTTAGCTAATTTGTTTTCCGGATAAGGAACCAGTGGAAAGATGTCAATATATATTCCCTCGTGAATTGGTAATCCTTGCATTTTAGTTTCACTGACAGTAGTATTATTCATACGTAATTTAGCAAATGGTAAAGGATAATACTTTTCAGTTTCTAATGATTGATAAAATACTTTATCATATGGATTATCTTTCATAATCTCTTTGAAACGATAATAATCTTTAGGTGCTAGATGAACATCGATATCATCATCCCAAGGAATAAATCCTTTATGACGAACAGCCCCCAAAAGAGTTCCATAAGTTATAAAATATGGGATTTCATGTTCCTTACAGATTTTCACAAATTCATCTAAAACCTTTACTTCATATTCT
>ONWZ01000014.1 GCA_900321645.1 uncultured Eubacteriales bacterium
ATCCTTCCCTTTTTCTTTATAGTTATACCATACTTTCATTAGATCACGTGTTTTTCCACAACCCATTGCACCATATCTAAAATATAACTTTGCCATTCTTTACCACCCTTACTACTTTGCTCTTGGATGAGCCATATTATATACCTCTTTTATTCTTTCATCACTGACATGCGTATAAATACTAGTTGTATTTAATGATTCATGTCCGAGTAAATCTTTAACACTCACTAAATCAGCCCCATTATTTAACATCCCTGTAGCGAAGGTATGACGAAGCATATGCGGACTTACATGATGTTCTATGCTTGCTTTAAAAATAATATCATCAATTATCTTTCTAACATATCTTGTACTAAGTCTATTCCCATCTTTATTTAAGAATAAATAAGGACTACCATGAAAGTCAACTTGTCTTCTCCCTCTGTTTAAATAATCTTCAAGGGCTTCCTCAGTATGATTGCCAAAGACCACGATTCTTTCTTTACTTCCCTTACCTAATATTCTGATTGTATGATCATTAATATTTAAATCATTTAATTTAATATTAACTAGTTCCGATACTCTTAAACCAGTCGCATATAACATTCGAATAATTAATAAGTTACGCATTCCAATCCACGTTCTTGTATCAGGAATCGAAAACATTTTATGCATTTCATCATCTTTAACAAATTTAGGTAAACTACCGCTCTTTTTTGGATTCTTAACCATCGCAAAATAATTGATATTAATTATTTCTTTTTTTATTAAATAGTTATAAAAACTTCTTAGACTAGATAATTTGCGTGAAATACTACTTTTGCTAATATTATTATCATATAGATTCTTTAAATAATTACTTACATCATCTTTACATACTTCAAGTAATTTATCATTCATAAATGTATTGAATTCTAAAAGATCTACTCGATAATTAGTAATTGTATTATCACTATGTTTTTTTACCACTAAAAGATATTCTAAAAAATCATCGATATATTTCATCTTTTCATACCTTTATTATCTTGACTATGAACATATTGTGATAGTTCTGGAATAGACATATTCGTAAGTAACATAAGCATCATTTTATCTTCTTCTTCAATTTCCTTAACTGAAGAATAGCTAATATGTTCATCATTTACTTTGGCTTTATAACCTAAATCTTTTAATTTATAAAAACATTCTTTTCTTCTTTTATAATCATTTCCTAAATACGCTAAAGCTATTTTATCAGTATCGCGATCTAATAAAGATCCTCCTTGACGATACTTGTTTTTATAATGTTCAATTACTTTATCAAGTCCTATAAAATTATTAACTTTATTCATATTAAATTTAATAAAACTACTAAATTTAATTTCTAAGTCAAGATTATCAAATTTATCGCGACGATACTTAACCGCTAAATATCTTTTATGATATTCTTGCATATCATCATCAATTTTCGCTAAATCTTCCGTTAAATAGGCATCTAACATTTCTTCTCTACTTTTACCTAATCCTAAATAATCGTTGATAACCGCACATAATTCTAAAGGACTATTATATCTACTAGTAAATTCATCGGCACATGCTAAATCTTTAAAAGGGATATAATATAAACCTGATTCATACTCTAAAACCAAATAAACCACTACTTCTCACCTACTGCTTTTAGCATCTTTTTCCATAAATTAGTACCCGAATAATTTAAGATACCCACTTTATATATTCTAAGGCCATATCTAATTAAAACAACTATTAAACCAATCAATAGTAAAATACTAATCAGTAAATCAATAATTGATATTTCCCCCATCACATATAAAGTAGGTGCTAACATCGATGATATTAATGGAATATAACTCATTATCTTAATAAAGATACTGCCTTTAAACATACCACCCATTACTGATAAGTAATAACCGGCTAAAGAAACTATTACGACTGGTGTTTGTAACTGTTGAAAGTCCTCCAAGTTAGTTGTCATACTAGCAAGAATTCCCGCTAATAAAGAATAAGCAACAAACGTAAGTATTAGCATGATAATAAGGATTGGAATCATTGCGCTTAAAGTATTTGTGATTGAATCTAATGGTAATGTATTAGCTAGCGATAAAATATCACTATCGACACCATTTAATATGTCACCACCTGTAAGCATAAAGCGAATAATAACTGCAATTATAGCAAAAATGATTAATAATCCACCTTGCAGTAAAACAAAAGCATTAGCGGCAATTACTTTCGCCATAAAATGTGTTTTAGGACTAACATTAGATAAGATTATTTCCATACTTTTAGTTGTCTTCTCTTCGTTAACTTCAGCACCAATCATTTGAATTAAGAACATAATTAACATAAATAATGGTAAAGTGATTACTTGCATAACTGTCGATACCATCATATTATCTTCAAGACTATTCTCATTTAAGACAACTTTTTCTAAAACAACCATTTTTTGAATATTTTGATATTCTTCTTTGGTAATGCTATATTCATTTAAAACAATCCCACTTCGTACAGAAGTAAGTGATGTATTAAGAAGTGTCGCTGTTATTGTTCCTAAACTCTCTTTACTAACTACCTTTGCTTTAATATAATTATCATTATCAGGTTCAATTAACAAAAGAATTTTATGTTTATCTTCCTCTACTTCTTTTACCCCATCGTCATAACTACCATCATATTTAGTTATTTCGATATTATCGTATTCACTAACATATTTACTAGCTAAGGCATAATTATTCTTAAACTCATCAAAAGCATTAACTTTATCGATAACCATAATATTGGCCGTTTCACTAAAATCACCGCCAAATTTTTTAATAATATGATCGATGTTAACGAGTCCCACAATAATAATTAAAAAGATTAAATTAGCAATTAAAAACCATTTTGTCTTTATCTTTTTATTAAGACTCATCTTGGTTAAAAACCACATTTTTTTATTCATAAGCTTCACCTACTATACTTATAAATATTTCATTTAAACTAGGATCTTCAACACTAAATTTAGTAATATTATCATATTTTGATATTTCTTTAAATAAACTTTTAACATATGTTTCATCCGTAATGGAAATGATATATTCATTACCTTCTTTTGTAATCTTATTTACTCCATCACATTTTTTAAGTTTATCTTCGTCGATATCACCAACGACAACCAAATTCTTTTTCTTATAATTTTTCTTAATATCAGTTAGCTTTCCTTGTAGAACACTTTTTCCTTTAACTAATACAACTAATTCTTCACAAAATAATTCAACATGTTCCATACGATGTGATGAAAAGATAATACTTGTCCCTTTTTTCTGAAGATCTAGAATAACTTTTTTAAATAATTCAACATTGATGGGATCCAATCCCGAAAAAGGTTCATCCAAAATTAATAATTTAGGTTCATTGATAATGGCTGAAATAAACTGTACTTTTTGTTGATTACCTTTTGATAATTCTTTAATTTTCTTATTTTTATATTCACTAATTTCAAATCTTTTTAACCAATAATCTAATTTCTTAACAATATCGCTTTCCTCCATTGATTTTAATCTACCATAATAGATAATTTGATCAAGGACCGTCATCTTGGTAAGTAAACTTCTCTCTTCCGTTAAAAAGCCAATCTTATCACTAATGACATAATCGATATGTTTTCCATCAATCGTAATATTGCCAGTATAGTCATCGATTAAGCCTAAAATCATTCGAAACGTGGTTGTTTTACCAGCTCCGTTAAGACCAAGCAACCCAAAGATACAGCCATCTTTTACTTCAAAACTAAGATCATTAACCGCTACCAAATTACCATATTTTTTAGTAACGTGTTCAACTTTTAACATTATATCACCCTATTTCGCTTGTTTTGATAATGCAACTTTTGCAGCTTCTTGCTCAGCATGTTTTTTACTATTGCCAGTTCCCTTACCTAGAACAATTCCATCAACTAAAACTTGACATACAAAAGTCTTATCATGACTAGGTCCGGTTTCAGAGATTATTTCATACGTAACACTCTTTTTATCCGTCTGTACTAATTCTTGTAGTGTTGACTTATAATCATGTAAGAAATCGACATTCTTATCGATATATTTAGTGACAATATTCAAAACTAAATTCTTGGTAAATTCTAATCCCATATCAAGATAACATGCCGCAATAAATGCTTCAAAAACATCTGCTAAGATAGTATCATTAGGTCCTGTTTCAAGTTCACTACCTCCAAGTTTAATATCACTTTCAAACTTTAAATCCTTGGCATAAGTAGCTAAAGCTTCTTCGCAAACATATCTAGCCCGCATTCTTGTCATCGTACCTTCTTCAAATTGTCTTTCTTTATAAAGATACTCACTAATAATAAATTCAAGAATGGCATCTCCCAAAAATTCTAATCTTTCATAACTAACAAATGAAGGATTCTCATTACTATAAGAAGTATGGGTAAACGCTTCATAATACAAGTTAATATTTGTTGGATTAAAATTCAATGTTTTAAATATTTTCATATTCTCACCTTCAATATAATTTTACCAAACTATATATTTAAAGTCCATATTATAAAGAAAAAAAGTTTAGATTTCTAAGCTTTTTTATTTAATTTCATTTAATAATCTAACGATATCATTTGCTTTAATAGCATTGTTATCATCCATATCACCAGCAAGCATATATTTCTCATTAATATTGGTACGCTTATCTATAACATATTTTAACAAGTTGAGAGCATCTTCCATATTAATATCGCCATCACTGTTATAATAAGCATCCATAGGATATTGTTCATAATCAGAATAATTTTGATTATAATAATAACTAAGGGCTGTTGCTATAACCATATCTTGTAAATTTTTTCTTGTTCCACTATAACTAGTCGTAGCAGAATACGTCCCCTTACTAATAAAAACAATTATTGTTAATAATACAATTGATATTAATATGCCATATTTTAGTTTTTTATTCATGATAAAATACCTCTATTATCATTATAACATTATAATAAAAAAACAACAATAATTTTAACTTAAATAAATTTACAAATCATAAATATTTTGATAAAATATATATTGATAATGAAAAGAGGTCAATATGAAAAAATTATTTGTATTATTATTAAGTATATTCTTATTAACAGGATGTTCCCTATTTAAGAGTGATGCCATGGAAGATATTGATGTATATACAACAACATACCCAATCAATTATTTAGTTACATCACTATATGGAGAACACGCTACCATTCATAGTATCTATCCAACTGGTGTTAATTTTAGAGAATACGAATTATCTGAAAAGAAAATTAATGAATTTGCTAAAAGCGATTTATTTGTTTTTAATAGCCAAGATATTGAAAGAGAATATGCCATTGAAATGATTAACGAAAATAGAAACTTAAAATTAATCGATACCGCTTATGGTATGACATATGATTATGCCATTGAAGAATTATGGTTAAATCCTTATAATTACCTAATGATGGCTAAAAATGTTAAAGATAGCTTAGGTGAATATATTACTAATCCATACTTAATAGAAAAAATAGACAAAAATTATGAAACACTACAATATGATTTATCTAAATTAGATGCAACCTATAAAGAAACATTAGCGGATGCCAAATATAAAACTATTGTTGCCGATAATGATTTATTTAAATTCTTAGAAAAATATAATATTGAAGTAATCTCATTAGAAGAAAATATTGTTACCCTTACGATTAAAGAAGATGATACCCTATCAGATATTTCAAATAAATATAATATCTCAGTTAGTGATATCTTAACTTATAATAATAAAAAAGATGAAACACTAACCACTGGTGAAACTATCAAAGTACCAATTAAAGTTATTGAATCATCTGATTTAAATAAAGTTAAAAAGTTAATTAGTGAAAAGCAAATTAAATACATTTATTCTAATAATACTGAAACCAATAGTACTGTTAAACAATTAATTGATGATAATAAATTAGATTTAGTTACCTTCAATACACTTTATAGTATCGATGGTGGTACTACCAATAGTAATGAAACATATTTAACCATTATGAATGAAAATCTGGAATTATTAAAGAAAGAATTAAATAAATAAGGAGGGATTATGCGATACGTTACATTATTTCTTGGTATCGTAGCAATTAGTTTAGTAACCTTAGTTCATTTCTATCCTGATGAAGTCAATGATTTTATTGATGAACACATCTTAAAAAAAGAATATGTCGTAGCTACTGCTAATGACTATTATCTCGATAATGACTATGACTATATTCAAAATTATACCGATGATGTTTCTAATAAACAAGAATTATTAGACTATATCTATTATGTAATTAATACCGGAGCTGATTATGCTGATGGTGAATGTAAAAAAGAATATAAAGATTGTGTCAAAGATCTACAACAAATTGCTGATGATACTGAAACCTTATCAGTTATGAATAATTTTGTTCATCCATATAATAGTTTTAAAACAATTTCCTTTACTTATACTGAAAAAGGTGATTTTTCTCTAACGATTGAACACGTCTATAGTAAAGAAGAAATTGCTGAATTAAACTATATTGTCGATAAAAAAATCAATGATTTAATAACTACTAGTATGACTACCAAAGATAAGATAAAAGCAATACATGATTATGTTATTAATAACACTGAATATGATAAATTAAAGAGTGATAATATTGGTGATACTACTTATAAATCAAATACTGCATATGGTGTCTTAATTCAAGGCTATGGCATATGTAGCGGTTATGCTGATACCATATCAATCTTCCTAGATAAATTAGATATTGAAAACTATAAAATCAGTAATGATTCTCATATTTGGAATTTAGTATATGTAAATGGTCTATGGAAACACTTAGATGCTACTTGGGATGATCCAATCAGTGAGTATAATGCTAATAGAGATACCTATTTCTTAATTAGTTCTGATGAATTAGCAAATCTAAAAGATGATACCCACTCTTTTAACAAAGATATCTATACAGAAGCATTTAAAAACTTCGATTAAATCGAAGTTCTTTTTCTATTCCACAACATATGGATTAGTACTAATACCAGTTCCACCACTAATCTTGGTCCCAGGTTTTAATGAAACTGCGGGACGGACACCACCGGTGCTAGTTGTTCTTACTATTTTCCAACAGAATCCTGCAAATAAGGCATTATTGTTATCAACGGCTCCACGATAGTAATAGATGGGATAAGGATCATTTTCAGTACCTACCCTTAGATATATTTCTTTACCATTAGTATCTGATGAGATAGCATTCCAGTTAATACCAGTTGAGGCCGTTACATAAGTACTTGATGTATTACCGGATAGTTATTGACATTTGTACAATTACTTGTACATTTGGCTACGCCAAGAAAGCCACGCAAAAGTACCAGCAATTACTACTAGTGCTAGGGAAATAATAATCTTATTGGTTTTTTCCATATTAATCTCCTTTAATTGTTGACACTATGTCTTATCATATAGGTATCATTTTCTAATTTACCAAATAA
>ONWZ01000022.1 GCA_900321645.1 uncultured Eubacteriales bacterium
AAAAGTTACTGTACCATTAGATACCGGTGGGAAAGTAACACCGTCAATAGAAGCTTCTATTCCAGTAGGTAAATTACTTAATGTAATGGAATATTTAACATCTACTTCAGATAAACTTTTAATATTCAAAGTATATGTAGCATCGGATGACCCAGGAACAACTGTCAAATCATTATCAATGCCATCTTGGACCAATGTAACATTCCATATCGCTGTAGCAAGAGTTCCATCTACAAATACAATATTTTTAAATATGGCATAAGATAGTGGTATTACTGTAAGGGATAACATTAAAACTATAATTAATGATTTAGATGTCATTGTATTGGGATTCTTTAAATTCAACAAAAATGTTTTAATATTTTCCATAATACCACTTCCTTTCTATTAAGATTTATTATTCTTTTTTACTTTTTTTCTTTGCTTCAGAAGAATCTGTTTTTTTATCATCTAAAAAATAACAACTAAACAAATATATTGATAATATAAAACCAATTAATGCATATTTATAATTAATAATGATATTAATTATTCCACCAGACATAATAACTTTACCAACAATTAAATTTTTATTAATTTCTTCATCTTCAACATTGTTGGCATCGCCTTTAGTAGTAATCATATTTCCATTTTTTTTGACAATTCTATGAGTAATAAATCCATCTTTCTTTTCAAATGTAACGACATCGCCTATTTTATAATCTTTTTGTTTAACTATTAAAATATAATCACCAGCATGAATATCATTTTCCATTGAGCTTGTCTTTACTCGGTATATCATTATTTGATTTGTATACCTGAATATAAAATATGCAGATAAAACAATAATTATAAGAATCAGTATTAAATCAAATACTTTTTTTAAAAGCTTACTCATCTGTACTTTCAGCCTCTATATAAATTTTTAATTCGTATTGGGAATTAGGATCTAATCCAATCGCTGTATCGTTATTACTACTAATCCATTTCCATTCAAGATAGTATGTATCATTTGTTTTGGTATTTAAGAAAGCATCTTCGACATTTAATTCATTTGCTGATACATAATGATCGATTATATATGTGTCGTTCTTCTTTAATTTATATTTCATATTGATTTGATATGGATTATTCTCAATAAAATCAATTTTATATTTTAAATTATATTCAGTTCCATTTTTAACAACAAACTGATATGTATTAGATGATTCTGGTGCTATTACATCCGTTAATTCATACATTGAATTAGTAAATATTTTAGCAGGTGTTTCATCATGCCAAGTAATTTCTTTATCATATACAATTAATTCATTAATTTCTTCTTCTGGTATTGGTTCTTCATTACTTGCTGGAATCGTATTATCAGATTTATTCTCTTTATCATCATCAATTTCACTATTTTCTTTATCACTATCACTTTGACATACATTTTCTTTATCACAAATAATTTCAATTATATCTACATTACCGGTAGGTATTTTTCCATTATTTTTCTTTTCTTTTCCTATTAAAGAACAATTATGTATTAACAAAATAATAATTATGATAATTAAAATAATTTTTACAATCAAATCAGTTTTATTCTTTTTGTTAGTTTCTTTATTACTCATCTTTTTTCCTCAATTCTCCCCTTTAAAGCCTATAATTGCTTATAGGCTTTAAACGAAAGAATAATATTTCTATTATTCTCCGCTTAATGCTTGACGTGCAGTTAATTTAACAGCTAATGTTACAGACTTGTTAGCATCAGTCATATCAGCACTATCTTTTGAAGGTTCATCTGTCAATGCACCAGGCCATTCGACAACAAGTCTTACTGTCTTTGTCATTGAAGTTGCATTATATTCAATTTTAATTGGCCCTGTTGAGCTAAGATTACCAGCATCCTTTAAAGTAACTGTCATATTTGTAGGCTTATTAGAAGAATTTGCAGTATCTAATTCTGCAGATACGATAACATCAACTTCTGAGCCAGTTGCATCGATGGTATATTCTTTGTAACATTCAGAACCAGGAGCAATCTTACTATTCTTTCCTGGATTAGTAGTACATGTTAAATCAGAAAGATCAAACGTAAGATTTTGTACATCACTGAATTTTGTAGTACCCAACTTAACAGACCAATTAGCAGTATTAACGCTACCTGTAGCAGTTACACTTTCTCTATAAATGGCATATGTAGTAAAGCTTGCAGCAATTAAAAGTAACAATGCAGCAATAATTAATATTTTTTTATTTCCTTTCATTTTTTACACCTCCTTCACTTCTATACTTATTGTAAAAAAGAGCACTCTCAAATTCCCCAATTGGGGAACCAATTATCCTCCTCTAGTTTACATATTAATTTTAATATAAAAGTCATAAAATTTCAATATAAAAGCCACAAAAAATCGATATTTGTCACATAAATATACGCTACCAAAAAAAAAGAATAGTTTTGCCTACTCTTAGCCTTTTAATAATTATTTATCTTACTTGCTCATCGGAATACTATTTTACGATCATTTAAATCATTTTATTTCTCTCTTCAGGGGGTCCGCTCCCCGCACGAATTATCTCTTATACAAAAATTTAAATTCCTTATAAAATAAGGCTTTGCGAGTCTTAATAATTTATCATAGTTTATCAAAGTTTATATAATAGGAAATGTAAAAGTAAATGTAAAAATGAATTTTGATAAACTTTTAATAAAAAATATGTTAAATTTTTTTTAACATATTTTTTATTATTTGTTAAATTGTTATTTTTAATTATATTTTTGTCTTCTTAGATCAAATGCTGGCATTGTTCCTTCCAAGATATCAACAACTTTTTCTCTGATTTTAGCATTTTCAATACTTCCAGATGAATAAGAGATAGCACTGGTTTTTTTATTTATTTCGCAGTATATTATTTGCTCTGAGTCACAGGCAACAGCAATATTAGGATTATGAGTAACTATAATAATCTGTCTGTTCTTCTTAGCACTTTTTATACATGGCACCAGTTTACTATATACTGATTGATTATCTAAATTATCTTCTGGTTGATCAATGATTAAAGGAATGTTTGATTTTGATAATGATAAATAAAATATTAATAATACAATACCCCTTTCACCTGGTGATAATTGTTTTAGATCTTTTCCACCAAGCTTCAATGTATATTGACTTTTTAAATAATCCATGGAGCCAATATAATTATAGAATTCTAATACTTTATCACGCAATATTTTATCGATGGAATCATAATCACTTGTTATCTTACTAAAAATACTATCAATAAATGATAAAGTACTTTGTTTTTCATTAAATTTTGTTTCTTCAATCAAACTATTGAGATTTGCACTTCCAGATTGTTTTGAACTAAAGAATCCATTATATCTTTGATCAATTTGATTTAATATTTTATCATTTAAGTTTGGATCAGCAACAACCTGTACAGTAAAACTGATTTTCTCTTCCATTAATTCAAGAACATTTTTTAACCTTTCTTCAATTGGTAAATAAATTTTTTTTAAAATTTCACAGTTGCTTATATGATAGTCATATATTTCCCCAATTAATTCTTTTCTCTTAACAATTAAATTATTCAGATCTGCATCCAAGTTATTCTCTAAGTATTCAAGTTGAGCATTGTAGTATTTTAAAGAACCACCAGGATATCCATCTACTTCCCCAATAATTTGTTTTCGTTTTTTATCCCATGCTGCCAAATCATTTAAATATTTTTGATATTTTTGCGTTGCCAATGAAGTATCATTAACTATTTTATTTTTAATCAGATCTAATAAATACATTTGAGAATATAAAGATGTTATTGAACTTATATAATCATTTATACCATTTTTTTCAATATTATATGACTCTTCTAATACAACATTTCCAAGTTCAACATCTGTTTGAGACACAAGCTGATCCAATTTTATTTTTTGTTTAGTTAGACTATCAAGTTTAGAATTAAGACCCTCTTCACATATTTTAAACGATAAGAATTTTTTGCTTTCCGTTCCTAATTTCTTAGATAGCTCATTATATTTGTTGTTTAATTCATTAATTTCTGTTACAACTACATTTTTAATGGTAATAAAATTATTTATATCTGTAATTTGAGAATTAATTTCTTTCAATTTTTCAATATTCTCATTATAATTAATTGCTATTTTGTTTTTAATATTGTCAATTTTCGTTATATACTTTGCATATTTGTCATTATCATCTTTTGGTTTTTCAATAGGAATTGGTTTTGACTGATTATGCCTTTCAAGAGTCAAATTCAAGCTTTTAATTTTCTCATTAATTGAATCTTTATGTATTTTTTTCTTTTTGTTTTCAAGACTAATTATATCAATATTAGTTTTTTCTAGTTCATTTTTTAGATTTTGATATAGTGAATAATTGGCCGTTGTTTTGTTTGATATTAGCTGTGATAAATTACTGCATCCTTCTTTTTCCGCTAAATCCATATAAGAGAAAATTGTTTTCTCTATTTCCATATTAAATTCATGGCCTATTCCATTACACACGTTTTCAATATATCGTTGTGGGAGAAATTGAACTAATTCTACTGATGATTCTGGCAATTCATCGGAAAGTCTATTTACGGTATTAGTTTTATCATCTGACCACCCAATTGTTGCAGTGTAATCTGCAGCATAATTTTCTGGTTTATGCTTAAATCTTCCAGCATCAATAAAAGATGCATATTCTATATTTTTGCTACGAGAAACCAGTGATATAATATCTGATAAAGCACTTTTTCCACTTCCCTTATTGCCTATTATTGTAGTCATATACGGATTAATTTTAATATCGCAATCAAACCACTTTTGACTATTTTTTGCATCTTCTCTTTTATGTATTGATATATCACTTATAATATTTTGCTTGTTTTTTAAATAATTGTCATATGGTGTTGCAATTGGTCCAATAAATATTCTATCTTTAGGACAAATTAAAACTTGCTTAAGTCCTTGAAATGTTAAATCCGATTTTATCCAACAAAATCTATCCATATCTGGTAAGAACATTTTGTTATAATCATGAGCATCCGATCCCCAAAAACATGGTTTATATGTTGAAAATTCCTTTTTTGTTTCATCACGCAATCCCCAGTTTATAGAATTTTGATTTGAACTAAACAACCCATTTGATTGAATATATATTATTTTTCTAACTAGATGTCCTTGATCATTCCATTTTATGTCAGTAATATTATCTTCTGCCAATAGCAAAATATAATTATCTTTAAAATTATCATCCAATAGTTTCTTTAAATCATTGAATTTTACATATGCAACTGTACAGCCGACTTCATAATCACTTTTAGAAGAAAATTCCGGTTGTTCTTCTTTTATCTTTCGTCCTAATTTTTCTAAGTTTCTTCTTGTTAATGACACATTATTTGAACCATCAATCGTTATATTTGTGGGAATTGTTAATAATGAAAAAAAGTCATTTTCTATGCTCTCAATTTCTATTTTGTTATTAAAAATAACATGAACCTCAATTTTATTTTGTTTATTACTCTTATATATCACCATCTCTTCTAAACGAAGTTCAATATTAGGAAAAATTGCTATATTATGTATTTTATTTAAAAAATCAGGGTCTGATTCAATTTCTTTTTTAAAAATATTTTTTAATTTTTTTTCTTCTTTCAAGTATTTAATAACCATAGAATATCCTTCTATTGAAAAGTAGTCAGTAATTCCAATTGCATATATATTGTTTTTTATTGCTCTTGTAAATAACTCGTAAATATATTTTTCTTCATCATTAGATACAATACCACTTTTCTCAAATTGGTTATTAAATACTGACTTTATCGAATGTACATGTAAATCCCATTTTCTCCATAATGAACCTCTTTCAAATTTTTCCATTAAATTTCACATCCTTTACTACTTAAAAAGCGCCAACACAAAAACTTGATAATCAAGCCTGTACTAGCGCCTTTTCTCACTACCATTATATCACATTTTGCCAAATTGTGTATATTTTGTTACAATTTTTTTATATCATTCCAAGTTCAGCCATTTTCTTTTCTCTTAATGTTGATAATGTTAAATCAGGACCATTTACAATTTTCATAAATGCATATATTTGAATTGCCTTCCAACCTGTTACTTCACATCCAAACTTATTAAAAGTCATTTTCTTGCCTTTATATAGTACATTTTCAGAATCGATAACTTTTGCGATCTCTTCTGGATGATTTATCACATATACTTCATCACCAATATTAATGATTTTTTGCTCCATTAGCCAATCCATTCTTGGTAAATAAGTTTGTGTCCTTTTTGTTCTTCCTTCTTCTGCTTTTTCCTCTTGTTCTATATCTTTGTCACTTGGTTCAACTAAAACAACATTTTTCTCCATACCATTAATTTTGGCTATTCCAAGTAGTATTTCGTATGCATCATCAGCAGATAATTCATAGAATTCTCTTTTTCTTTCTTTTCCATTTATGTTATCGATCGCTCTTAAATTTGGATTTAAAGTATCAATAATTTTATGAATTTCCGTATCTGTTAGCCTTTTTGGCACCTTATAATATGCATATACTCTAAAAGCAAAGGGAATACATTCACTTCTATTTAATTGATTCAATCTACTATTTAGATCATTTGCATATCCAATTTTTACATATTGTGGAAACGAAGGATTTGTAAGTATATAAATATATCCAATTTCATTGTTCATAAATTATCACCTAAATTAATTATATCACAAAACTATTTATGCTAACGCATTAAATATTCAATATTACCATTATGTACTTCAAAAAATGCTTTTTCTAATTTTTGATATGCAACATTAAAAATATCATCAGCACTCATAAAATCTAAAATTCTTACGCTTCCATATAATGATAATGCTTTTCTTAAATAAGTATATATATTATAGCTTCCTATTCCTGATTCACATTTTTTAAATGTTTCAGAATATTCTGGATCGTTTGCATATTTATCATATAATTTTTTTTCAGCTTTAAGACTATTAAATACAATATTTCTATATTTACTATCGAATGTTAAATGACGAATTCTTTCTATCTTATCAAATGCAAATTTAGTTAATTCATATTTATCTTGAGCATTTTCATCAACTGTAAATTCTACCCAAAAGTAACTTCTTGAAAAAACATTAAACCATAATCCACGTTTGTTTCCTCTAGTAAATATCCATTGACCTTCAAATGCAGTATCTTTTTTTACAGGCATTGATTGAACAGCTACTCTGTAAAATTTACCTA
>ONWZ01000052.1 GCA_900321645.1 uncultured Eubacteriales bacterium
CTATATCCTGACTATTTCTTAGTTCGCGGCTCAACTGGTCCAGATGTCACTCGCTTTCAAAAATTTTTATTAACAATCTGTCGCTTTGATAAATCTATTCCAGGAGTTAGAGTAAATGGCGTTTTTGATGAATTGACTGAAAAATCAGTCAAAAAAATCCAACAAGACTATGGCTTTGATATAAATGGGGTAGTTGGTCCTTTACTTTGGCGTAAAGTTGTCGAATTATCAAAAAGAAAATAGTAAAATATTTTCTTTTTTTAAAATATATTGTAAAATGTACTTGAAGGCAATAAAATACAAGGAGTCTTGAAATGAATAAAAAAACTATCGAAGGTTACAAATGCTTTGATAAAGGATTGACAAATCGTTATGGTATAAAGTTTGAAGTAGGTAAAACATATCATTGTGATAAAAATATCCAATTTGGTAATGATGGGCATGGCTTTCACATGTGTAAACGAATGGAAGATACTTTTAGATATTTTGATACAACTGATGGCAAAATAGATATCTGCAAAGTTACTGGCTTTGGTAAAATTCATGAATTTAATGATGAATACAATGGCTACTACGACATGTATGCATGTGAAAATATTAAAATAAATAAGCTCTTGACGCGTGAAGAGATTATTATGTATGGTCTAAAATTAGATTCATTTAGAGTATGTCGATTTATTCAAACCCTTAGACTTACGCCTGAAGAAGTTTTATTATTCAAAAGAAAATTTCAAAATGATCAAGAAATATTATCGTATATTGCATATTATCAAGAAAATGACAAAGAAATTTTTTAATAGAAAGAGAGGAAGATAAAATGAAAGAATTAACTATTAAAAAATGCTTAAAATGTCAAGCTACAATTAAAGTAATTAATGATTGTACTTGCGAAGATTGTGGTATCAAGTGTTGTGGAGAACAAATGAAGGAAGTAAGAGCAAATAGCACTGATGGCGCAATTGAAAAACATAAACCAACATACACTATAGATGGAAATAAACTTATCGTAACTGTAAATCACGTGATGGAAGAAGAACACTATATTGAATGGGTATGCCTACTTACCGATGATAAAGAAGAATATGTTTATTTGAAAAATGAACCAAAAGCCATTTTTGACAAAGTAACTAATGGCAAAATATATGCTTATTGCAATAAACATGGCTTATGGGTAACTGATATAGAATGATTAATTTCATTCTTTTTTATGTTAAATGATATTTGGTCATAATAATGGATGATTTTATAAAAATATAAATAATTACGAAGAATAGACATGGGATGCCCATGTCGTGGTACTAGATTTGATTTAGACGGAAACATCGTTTCATCGCTTGCTGTGAAGTATCTTTAATTATGCCATATCCTTTATTTAAATAATCATAAAATAAATTTATTTTAGGTGGTTGATAAGTAAAATATCCAAACATGAAATAAATGATAATAACAAGTAGTATTCCTAATTCTTTACCATAATTTATTTGCTTATAGTTCATAATAAAATAACTAATTATTTGAATAAAACCAAGAATTAAAAATAATAAACTAATTGCAATATATGCTTTATGACCAAAAATATCATTAAGAGGTATATAAAAAAGCAAATAAATAAAAACTCCAAATATGCAGGATATTCCATATGATGGTATAAAATTACTAAAAGGAATATCTTTTTTCTTGTACAAAAAGTATTCTAAAATACTAAATAAAAGAGTACTACTGACAATTAATTTCATATGCTCCCAAATACTTTCATTAACTGGAGCCATAACACTAATAATACTATTAGGAAACCATTCGTAAATAAAATGCAATAATACTGATAAAATAAATGAAATAAATACACCAATGATTTTAATCTTTTTCATACTAAAGTATATGAAATAATACTAGTTTTTTTCCACTATTTATGGTATAATTTTAACGAGTGAAACGAGGTGAATCTTATGTTTGTCGATGAAGTCGTAATGGAAGTTGAAGCAGGTCGTGGTGGCGATGGCTGCATGGCTTATTTAAGAGAAAAATTTGTTCCTATGGGTGGACCTAATGGCGGTAATGGTGGAAAAGGCGCAGACATTATCTTTAAAGCAGATGAAGGCCTTAAGACATTACTCGATTTAAGATACCAAAAGAAAATTAAAGGTGATGCCGGTCAAAATGGCGAAGGAAAGAACAAATCTGGCTCATATGCCCAAGATAAAATTGTTAAAGTACCGGTTGGAACAACTATTAAAGATTATGATACTGGCATGATTGTTGCTGATTTAACTAAACATAATGAAGAAGTAATCGTTGCTTATGGCGGAAAAGGTGGCCGTGGCAATGTAACATTAGCTACGAGAAACAATCCATGCCCATCATTTGCGGAACGTGGTGAACCAGGTGAAGTAAGAAAAATAAAAGTTGAATTAAGGATGCTTGCTGATGTCGGTTTGGTCGGCCTACCTAGTGTCGGTAAATCTACTTTGCTTTCAATGATTACTAATGCCAATCCAAAGATTGCTGCTTATCACTTTACGACCTTGTCTCCTAATTTAGGAGTCGTAGAAACCAAAGATAATAGTTTTGTCATCGCCGATTTACCAGGATTAATCGAAGGCGCCAGTGAAGGAGTAGGTTTAGGACATAAATTTTTAAAGCATGTAGAAAGAACTAAAATAATTGCTCATGTCATTGATATGTCGGCTAGTGAAGGAAGAGATCCATATGATGATTATATGGTTATCAGAAAAGAACTTGAAGAATTTAGCCCTAAATTATTAAACAAAAAAGAAATAATTGTGGCCAACAAAATGGATTTGCCAACAAGTAAAGAAAATTTAGAAAAATTTAGAAAAAAAATAGATAAAGAAGTATATGAAATATCAGCTCTAAATAATCAAAATCTAGATAGCCTAATAAACGCTTTGTCAGAATTGGTAAAAAACACCAAAGAAGAAGTATTATATGAGGAAGATATCCAAGAAAAACATGTTTTATATAAATTTAAATCAGAGAAACCATTTACCATTACTAAAGAAAAAGATCATACCTTTGTAATTAAAGGTGACAAAGTCGAAAAGATATTTAAAATGATGAACTTTAATACTGAAGAAGCTATTTCTAGATTTGCCAAAAAATTAAGAAATATGGGTGTCGATGAAGAACTTGAAAAAATGAACGTTCAAGAAGGCGACATAATTAAAGTTTTGGATTATGAATTCGAATATACAAAATAATCTTTAAATTATTGACAAGATTGATAATTTATTATATTATATATTTAGAAATGAAGGAGGAATTATAATGTTATTTTTAAATCAATGTGATACATTAATGCCAGTTATTAGAATCATCAAGTTTGGAGTTATTCCACTAATTCAAGTAATTATTATCGTTGCACTTATTGTCTTCTTAATTCTTGACTTAGGAAAAGCAGTTATGGCAGGTAAAGAGGATGAAATTAAATCAGCGCAAAAACTAGCTATTAAAAGACTTGTTTATGCTGTTGCGGTATTCCTAGTTCCTTGGATAGTAAATGTTGCATTCAGTTTACTAGATAATTCTGGTCAGAACGAAGATTATTCTACACCATTATCTTGCTATGCAAATGCTAAAAGATAAAATATATATACTAATATAAAAATATAATAGAAAAAGATATTTCTTTTTCTATTTTTTTATGTTATAATGTATATGAGAAATTATATTTATGGGGAAGAGGTAAATTATGAAATATACGAGATACCTAGTTTTTGTAGTGTTTATATTACTTTTAGGCATAAACACCATATATGCAGAAACTTGCTATTATCAAACAAGTGAAGTATCACTTAAATATGAATCAACTAAAAATCAATTCACAATTAGACAAAGAGGAACAACAACAGACATAGTTGCTGACAATGAACCACTAATTAACAAATATAAAGATAAAAAAGACGAGAATAAATTTACGGGTATGACAGTCAGTAAAATAACAACTGAATGCCCAAATTATATTGTATATCGAAGAAAAGAAAGATTATTATGGTGGGCTTCAGATGGCATTTGGGGATTCGATAATGCCAGCGATGCTAGCAAATTTAAAAGTGCTTCAGCCCAAGTCAATAACATGTCTACTTGGCAAAGCAACAGAGTATACATAACTGAAGCACAATTTGAAAGTAATATTCAAAGTAATGTTGCTTCCCTTGTAAATAATAGTGGAACTACATATAGCACAAATGGCATAACAACATCAACTGAAGTCGGAAGTTGTAATGATTTATTTGATGCCAGCATAATTGAAATTATTAATGATATTTTAAAATATCCCCGTTATATTGTTCCTGCCTTAGTGCTTGTATTGGGAACAGTTGACTTCTTTAAAGCGGTTGTAGCTCAAAAAGAAGATGAAATGAAAAAAGCTCAAATGACTTTTATAAAAAGAGTTATAATCGGGGTCGCGGTATTTTTAGTACCAGTATTCATAAATGCTATAATTTGGTTAGCCAATTTAGCATGGAAAGGTTTAGGATACACCACCTGTAACTTTTAGTAAGGATGTGATTACATGGTTTTTTTAGAGTTAAGTATATTTAGAAAAGCCTTTAGATTTATCGGTGCGGTAATTTGTGATGTAATATATACATTAATTGCTACGATCTATGAAGTATTCATAACCGTAGCAAGATTAAATATTTTATCATCAGATCAAATACAGCCAATATACCAAAGAATAACGATGATATTAACCATTGTTATGCTCTTTTATGTTACCTTTGAATTTGTCAAATATGTAATCTCACCAGATACAATTACTGACAAAGAAAAAGGTGTCGGCAATATCTTAAAAAGAATTATTATTGTCGTTGTCATGATTGCCCTTGTTCCTGAAATGTTTTCAGTTGCTTATAAACTTCAAAATAGAATAATTGAAACGCAATTGATTTCTAAGATTATTGTTGGCTCAACGAATGCTGATTATACAACATATGGTAATGATTTTTCAGCCAATATGTTAAGTTTATTCTATTATTATGATGAAGATGCTTGCTCTGGCACCAATGCCGGACTTATCAATGAGTGCAGCGAAGCAAGTCAAACAGTAGCCGAAAAATTGGAACATATTAGGCAAACGGGAGACTCAGATATTGTTGATGGTATCAATTTGGCTTCTGGAAAAGCAACCTTTAAAGAAGTTAACCCAGCTATCAAATTCAATGGTATTTTAGCCATTGTTGTTGGTGGATTTATTCTTTATATTTTAGCTTTATATAGTATCGATGTTGGAGTACGTTATGCCCAATTAATCTTTTTACAAGTAATGGCACCAATTGCTATTATGGGTTATGTTTTGCCTAAAAAAGATGGCATATTCCAAAAATGGGGTAAACAATGTATTACTACATATCTTGATTTATTCTTAAGACTTATCATAATTAATTTCGTATTATTAATTACTAAAGTGTTGGGAGACGCTTTCCAAAATGGCGATATCTTTGCTGGAATTAATGTCGCAAATGGTTTTGTTAAGACATTAGTTTATATCGCTTTAGTAATGGGCTTATTAGCCTTTGCTCAAAGAGCACCAAAACTACTTGAAGAATTATTCCCATCATTGGGTGGAGCTGGTATTGGCTTTGGCCTTAATGGTAAGAATAGATTTGAGCCTACCACAAAAGCATTCAAAGGACTTGGCGATGTTGTTGGAACTGGCAGAAGAGTTGCTGGTGGCGTTGGCGGTGCTGTAGCAGGGGCTGTTAAAAACCGCCGCAGTGGTCTAATTGGAATGGCCAGAGGTGCAAAAGCTGGAGCTAAAGCTGGTAGCAGTAAAGATCGCAAAGGATTATTAGAAGGTTCAGTAGTTCGCCGTATGAGAGCAGCTAATGCAGCTGGTGAAGGTGTACAAGAATCAATTAGAGATTTTGAAAACAACGCTGGTAAAGGCGCAAAACTAGGTGAAGCTGCATTACGTCAAGGGCATTGGAAAGAAGAATTAAGAGGATATGATCGTAGAAAAGCCAACATGGAAGCCTACAGTAAAGCTAAAAGCAATGCAGAAGCCAGCTTAAAAGATTTAAAATTTATGAAACAGTTAGAAGGCGCTAAAGCAATTGCTCAAGCTGAAAACAATGCTGAAGCTGCGAGACTAATTGAAACAAGAATGTCAGAAATAAAGAAATTGTCAATGCAATATTCGGCAGAAATAGACTCTACTAAAAAGAAAGCGGCATATGATAAACTTAGAGGAGAGTTAGATGCTATAACTAAGACGTTTGGAAAAGACGCAAGTGGAAACGATAGAGTTGTATTTGACGATGAACATGATAATGATGCTAAATGGGGTACTGTCAAAGTCAATGTTGAGCAAGCTGCCAAAGTGGCTGCCGTTGTCTCACAAGAAAAAATGGATAATAAACAAGAAGTACATACTGAAAGCAAAGGAACGCTTACCGCAAATGGTCAAGGTGGATATGAAGTTACTGAAGCCAATATGGGTGATTTTGCATATAGAATGGGTGCTATCGAAGATGCTGTTAAGAATGCTGATAGTACTCTTACGACATCTAATGAATACAAGAATGCTAAAGCTTATGCCGCAGGTATTCCTGATAGTGGAAAATAATAAAACACAAGAATATAAAAGGAGTGTGATATTAAGTGAATGGAAGTTTAGTACCGGCTAATACAAAAAGAGCTACGTTGATACTTGGAATGTTTAAACTATTCCCTGATGTTGTTATTGGGGCTGTTGGAACAGTTATAACAGGTATACTGTTATTTACGTTGTCAAATATCAAAGCGTCAACAACATGGTTGATAATTAGTTTAATACCGATGTTAGTTTGTATCTTTTTGATATGGCCAATACCTAATTATCACAACTTTATGGGAGCCATTCAAAGTATTATTGGTTTCTATAATGGAAGAAGAAAATATATATGGAGAGGTTGGTGCGTAAAATATGAGCTCGAAAAAGACAAGCAGTAAATATACTGAAGACTGGTTACCAGTAAAAAATATTACTAATGGAATGATTGAACTAGACAATAAATATAAAGTAACTGGTGTTAAGATTAGACCACGTAATATATTTATTCTAGATACTATTTCTAGAGCTAATATTATTTCACAATTACGAGTATTTTATGATTCAATTGATTTTGAATTTTGGTTGATATCAGCTGATAGACCAGTTGATATTTCTAACTATTTAGCAACCCTTCAGATTCAATATAATAATCAAGGAGATCCACGTATCAAGAAAATTATTAGTCAAGATATTGAAAAGGCTAATATGTTTATGCGCAATAATGTAACTGATACGGAATTTTATATTTTATTTAAAGAAAAAAATCCAGATATGATTCAAAAGAAGTTACGTACTTTAATGATGGGATTATCTAATTCAGGATTGGATTCAGTGCAAACATCTAATTCAGACTTACGAGTATTATTAGATGGATTCTTAAATGGGGGAATGACAACAGAAAATAAGGCGGTGTTGCCAGAATGAATTTCAAATCACAAATAGCCCCTAAGGGTTTAGCATTTAATAAATCAGATTTTATGATTAGTGGTAAATATGCTACTATCTTAACTGCAATATCTTATCCAAGATTAATTGGTGATGGATACTTATCAGAATTAACGAGTATTCCTGGTGTTAAGGTAGTTGTAAAACATATTCCAGTATCATCAGAAATTTTACGTAAAATGTTAAATAATGAATTAGCCGAATTAAGGCAAAGGTATCAAACAGAAAAAGACAATACGATAATGGAACGTATTAGACAAGATATCGATTCTTTGGAAGCCTTTATTCAACAATATACAGCTTCACAATCAAGAAGTTTTGACTTCCAATTACATATTATGTTAACGGCCGATACCCAAGAAGAATTGGATAATAAGCGTACCAGTGTAAAAACCTATTTAGATGGTATGGAACTTACCGCAGTTCCTTTGATGTTTGAACAGGAAAGAGTTCTAAAATCAATGTTACCAATCTTTGATAAACAAATAGTGGAAGATCGTGTTGGTAATATTATGCCATCACCAACTCTTGCTGCAATGTATCCGTTTATCTTTGATAGTTTAAAAGATGATGGATTATCAACGCTATTAGGTGTTGAATTTTCTGGCGGTGTTGTTTTATTTAATCAATTCTTATATCAAATGAAGAAAGAAAATAATCGTAACAATGCTAATATGATTATTCTTGGTGCATCAGGTAGTGGTAAATCAACAGCTGCTAAATTGATGTTACGTAGTCATGCTAGAAATGGTTATCAAATAGTTTGCGTTGACCCTGAAGGTGAACTTACTGAAATGACCAAAGCTTATGGCGGTGAAGTAGTTGACTTAGGCAAGGGTGGTCAATATGGTATGATTAATCCACTAGAAATTGTCTTGGATAGTGACGAAGATCAAATTCAAAGCCAGGGTTTAGGATATACTGTATTAACAACGACATTACAAACTTTAAAAGCATTTATGAAATACTATTCGCCAAATATCGAGGAAGATGTTTTGACATTGTTTGGCGAAATGGCATTGGAAACCTATGCTAGATTTGGTATTTCATATAATACTAATTTCTCACATTACACATCAAAAGATTTCCCAGTTATGCAAGATGTATATATTACGGTAACAAGTAAGCTTACGTCAATGACTGAGAAGACACATGAAAGAGATGTATTAGAGAGACTAGAATTAAAATTAAGACCATTAGTTAAAGAATTACAATACTATTTTAATGGTCATACGACAATTGATGTTAAGAATGACTATTTAGTATTTAATATTAAAGAAGTAATGAATTCTGATGCTAACATTAGAAATGCTTTACTATTTAATGTCTTAAAATATGCTTGGAGTTTATGTTTAAATCCAAGTAAGAATACCGTTTTATCAGTTGATGAAGCGCACGTATTATTAGGTTCAGGTAATGAACTTGGAGCAGAATTCTTAGCACAAGTTCAAAGAAGAGCTAGAAAGTATAATACGGGGACAATTATCATTACTCAACAACCATCTGATTTCGTTGCTAGTAATATGATTATGCATGGCAAAGCAATCTTTGATAATGCTTCATATTATTTAGTTATGGGACTAAGAAAACAGGCCGTGGACGATTTGGCAATGTTGGTTGATTTAAATGATAATGAAAAAGAAAATATAAAAAGATATAATCAAGGAGAAGCATTATTTGTTTGCGGAAATAGACGTATGCAAATTGATGTAACTCTAACCGAAGAAGAACTAGAATCATTTGGTTCTGGCGGAGGACTATAATTTATATATAAAGTAAGTTAGGCGGTGAAGCATATGGACTATAACAACGAAGAAGAACAAACTGAAATCATGTATGAAGAACCTGTTAAGACAGAAAAAGAACGTAGTGATGAAAATAATGCCAGGAATGTTAGAAATGCAGCAGAAGTTGCAATTGCTTCAAAAAATCCATATGCGATGGCAGCCGGTGGAGCAGTTAAAGCAGCCGATAAAGTAACTGGTGGCAAAGCCAGCGAAAGAATTGGCAAAGAAATGACTAAAGCAAATAAGCGTGCTCCAATGGGGCGAAAAATGCAAAGAGCCTCAAATAAATTAGCAGAAAGTGGAGCAAGCGATGCCATTGGCACCGCTGCTTCTATGAAAAGCGGCAAAACTAGTAGTGGCAGTAAGGCTGCCAATGCAGTTAGTGCTGGAGCTTCAACCAAACAAACTAATACTACTACAACTGTTAGTAGTGGTAGTAACAGTTTCTTTGGTAATGGTGAGAAACTTAATATTATAAAATTAAAAAGAAAAATAGTTCTATTATTACCTATTTTGGGCATAATTTTTATTTTATTAATGATAGCGGCAATTGTGGCGGTCGTGTCTGATAATGGTAATAGTGGTGGTCTTGCCACTGCTGGCTATTATGACATTGGCTGTGATGAAGTAACGGTTATTTTTGTTGACAAAGATTATAATGCCACGGGAACTGAAACATATCCGCTTGAAGAATATGTTGCTGGCGTTGTTGTTGGAGAAGTTGCATATCTTGGTTCACATGAACTAGATAAAGTATTCGCCATTGCTGCAAGAACATTCTTTGCAGCTCATCATACTGATTGCACAATCGAATCAAGCGACCGTTATCAAGTATTTAAAACTGAAAAAAGCAATTCAGCAACCGAAGCGGCCGAAGAGACTAAAGGACAAGTATTACTTATAAATAATACGCTATATAGTCGTATTCAATATGATGCTTTCGCCTGTATTGCCGAAGATGAGAACTATTATACAATTTCACAAGCCAATCAACAGGTCCCAAAAAGTTGGATTGATAGTAAGATTTCACGTACTTCCAAACCGGAATGGTTTATATGTGATGGCAAAGAAAATCTTCAAAATCACCATGGAAATGGCATCAGTCAGTTTGGTGCATTATATTTAGCAACGGAAGAAAAATATGATTATAAGCAAATATTACAATATTATTTGGGCGATGAGATAACCATTAGTACATCTGGTTTTATGTCATCTATTCCAGGATTAGAAATAAAAGATACAACAAGTGCTAAAACGTTAAATGTTAGTTTGAAAGAATATTTACCAACAAAAGGAACATCTGTCGATGAATTAAATTCTTTTATAAAAACTAATGTTACTCAAAATGGTGTTGGTACGAGAGCTGGTGTGGTAACAGCGGCTGTTTCACTTATAAATTACTTATACGCTGTCGATGCCAAAATCCCATATTATTGGGGTGGCCAATATCAATACGTTGGTGCTAATCCATCATTTGGTGGTTATACTAGTTCCTCAGTTTCTCCC
>ONWZ01000058.1 GCA_900321645.1 uncultured Eubacteriales bacterium
AAAGCACTATATATTAATGATACAAAAGTATTTAGTGATGAAAAAGTAAAAGAATTCTATATTAGACCATATTGTTGTACTGGTGGTAAAAAGGTATTACTAATAACTGAAAATGGTAAAGTGTATATTACAAATGATGATATTGATTTAAAAATTAGTATGTCAAATGAAAAATTAGAAAGTATTACTTTCAAAGATTTAAGTTTAAGTAATATTAAAGAATTTCATATCAATCTTTATGCCCCATCAATGGCTGGAACGCATGTTTATGCAATAGACAATAATGGTGAAGAACATCTAGTAGATTAAAGAAAGGAGTATATTAAATGACATATGAAATAAAGGGCGGAAGTTTCCCTGTCGTCGAATGTACCTTAAATAAGGGAGAATCAATGGTTACCCAAAGTGGGTCAATGAGCTGGATGGATTCAACAATTACAATGGATACATCTTCTAATGGAGGCATTGAAAAAGTTGTCGGTAGATTATTTACAAATGAAAAATTGTTTCAAAACATCTATACATCTACCGTCGATGGCGCTAAAATTGCTTTTGGTACTTGTGTACCAGGAGCTATTATGCCAGTAAAATTAACTGGTGGACAAAGTATTATTTGTCAAAAATCAGCTTTCTTGGCATCTTATGGGAACATTGAATTATCAACTTTCTTCAATAAGAAGATTGGTGTTGGTCTATTCGGCGGTGAAGGATTCATTATGCAAAAAATAACTGGCGAAGGAATTGTCTTTTTGGAAATTGATGGATCAAGTTTAACTTTTGATTTACAACAAGGAGAAAAAAAAGTACTAAGTACTGGTTACCTTGTATCAATGGATGAAACATGTACCATTGATGTCGAAACAGTAAAGGGTATCAAAAATATCTTCCTAGGTGGAGAAGGAATATTTAATACCACTATTACTGGACCAGGCAGAGTTATTGTTCAAACAATGCCACTTGCTAAATTAGCCAATAGTATCTATCCATATTTACCAAAACCATCAAGCAATCAATCAACTGGTAATAATGGTGTTGATGCCGCTAGATCAATAATGAAAATATTAAACAAGTAAAAAAGCAACCAAACTGGTTGCTTTCTTTATTTAAAATATTTACTTAATCCACCAAACTTGTCGTTGACAAAATTTTGAACGGTATCGACTTTTTCATTGACGTAATCAATTTTTTCTTTATATGGCTTGATTATTGTATTATTAACATAAATATATCCAATTATTAATAAGACAATGACTATTACTGCAATAACTATTTTAGTAATAATTTCGATTCTTCTTTTAATAACTCTTTTATGTTCAGCTTTCTCTAATTTTTCAACTCTTTCAGTTAATTCTTTAATCTTTTCTTCGTAATTCATTTACTACCGCTCCTAACTACAATTTTATTATATCATAAAATTATTTTTATGTTATACTTTAATTGAGTGGTAGTTATGGATAAAATAAAAGAATTACAAAAAATGATTGATGAATCAAATAATATTGTCGTATTTACGGGAGCCGGAGTATCTACCGATAGTGGTCTAAAAGACTTCCGTAGTAAAGATGGTTTATATAAGAAACCTTCACCATATCCCGCTGAATATATGTTAAGTAATACTTGTTTTTATACCCATCCTGAAGAATTTTATGAATACTATAAAGAAAATTTTAATTGTTTAGATGCAGAACCTAATATTACTCATAAATATTTTAAAAAGTTGGAAGATAAAAAGAAATTAATAGCGATTATTACCCAGAATATTGATGGATTACATACTAAAGCTGGTAATAAGAATGTTTATGAAGTACATGGAACTATTTATAAAAATCACTGCATTAAATGCCACAAAGAATACGATGCTAAATATGTCTTTGATAGCAAAGGTGTACCCACATGCTCTTGTGGTGGAACCATTAAACCGGATGTTGTTTTGTATGGCGAAGCTTTACCTGACAAAGACTTTATGGGTGGCTTGTCTACTATATATAAAGCTGATATGTTAATTGTCTGCGGTTCATCATTAACTGTCTATCCAGCTAGTGGAATGGTTGATTCATTTAATGGTAAATATCTAGTGATCATCAACAATACTGAAACGCCATATGATTACAAAGCTAATTTAGTTATTAATGAAAATTTAGCCAAAGTATTTAGTAAATTAAAATAAATGTTTAAATGAAAGAAA
>ONWZ01000103.1 GCA_900321645.1 uncultured Eubacteriales bacterium
ATCACGAGAGAATCCAAATGTCATCTGAGTTAAATCGTTGGTACCAAATGAGAAGAATTCTGCTTCTTCAGCAATCTCATCAGCCAGTAAGGCTGCTCTTGGAATTTCAATCATAGTGCCAATATGATATTTAATATCTGATTTTTTTTCTTTCTTAACTTGTTCCGCTACTTCAATAACAACATCTTTAACAAATTTTAATTCTTTCTTTTCACCAACTAATGGAATCATGATTTCTGGTGTGATTTCGATTTTCATTTCTTCGCTTGCTTCGATAGCAGCTTCCATTAAAGCTCTAGTTTGCATCTTAGCTATTTCTGGATAAGTTACTGCTAATCTACATCCTCTATGACCCATCATTGGATTGAATTCATGAAGTTCAGCGATCTTATTCTTTAAGTGCTCTACCGTTACATTCATATCTTTAGCTAATGCTTTGATATCTTCTTCTTCCGTTGGTAAGAATTCATGTAGTGGTGGATCTAAGTATCTAACAGTCATTGGTAAGCCTTTTAATTCTTTATACATTGCTTTAAAGTCACCTTTTTGGAAAGGAATTAATTCATTTAAAGCCGCTTCTCTAGCTTCGACAGTTTCAGATAAGATCATTTTTCTAATTTTAGGAATACGATCTGCTTCAAAGAACATATGCTCAGTACGACATAAGCCAATACCTTCAGCTCCTAATTCAATCGCTTTTTTGGTATCTCTTGGATTATCAGCATTAGTTCTAACTTTTAATTTTCTAAATTGATCAGCCCAAGCCATAATTCTACCGAAGTTTCCTGATACTGTTGCATCAACTGTTTTAATATCACCTAAATAAATTTTACCAGTAGAGCCATCTAATGAGATATAATCTCCTTCTTTAATGGTTTCTCCGCCTAATGTAAATGATTTATCTTTTTCATTAATGGTTATTTCACCACAACCAGATACACAACATGTTCCCATACCACGTGCAACTACAGCTGCATGAGAGGTCATTCCACCGCGAACTGTAAGAACACCTTGGCTAGCTACCATACCTTCGATATCTTCTGGAGTGGTTTCTAGTCTAACAAGAATAACTCTTTCACCTTTGCCACCTTTACCCATTTTCTTAGCTTCTTCAGCGGTAAAATATACACGACCAGCGGCTGCACCAGGGCTAGCTGGAAGGGCTTCCCCAATTACTTTTCCAGCCTTCAATGCTTTATCATCAAACATTGGGTGAAGTAATTGATCTAAACTTTTAGCATCAATTCTAGAAATTGCTTCTTCAGGAGTAATCATTCCTTCATCAACTAAGTCACAGGCAATGTTGATGGCTGCTCTTGCAGTTCTTTTACCATTTCTTGTTTGTAAGAAATATAGTTTTCCTTCTTGAATGGTAAATTCCATATGTTGCATATCTTTATAGTGACTTTCTAGTTTGTTTGCAATCTTCATAAATTCTTTATAGCATTCAGGTAAATCTTCAGCAAGTTTCGTAATTGGTTGAGGAGTTCTAACGCCAGCCACAACATCCTCTCCTTGGGCATTGATTAGGTATTCACCATAAATACCTTTTTCACCAGTACTAGGATTTCTTGTAAATGCTACACCAGTACCAGAAGTATCGCCCATATTACCAAAGACCATTGATTGAACATTAACGGCTGTTCCCCAATCACCTGGAATATCATTCATACGACGATAGACAATTGCTCTTGGATTATCCCAAGATCTAAATACGGCTTTAACAGCTCCCATTAATTGTACTTTTGGATCTTGTGGGAATTCTTCACCTTTCATATGTTTTTTATAAACATCTTTAAATCTTTTTACTAATTCTTTTAAATCATCAACAGTAAGCTCTGTATCATATTTAATACCTTTCTTTTCTTTAATTTCGTCGATAATTTTTTCAAAGAAAGATTTATTAACTTCCATTACAACATCAGAGTACATTTGAATAAATCTACGATAACTATCATAAGCAAATCTTGGATTACCAGTCTTTTTAGCAAATCCTTCGACTGATTCATCATTAAGACCTAAATTAAGGATCGTATCCATCATACCAGGCATACTAGCTCTAGCACCACTACGCACAGACACTAATAATGGGTCATTAACATCTCCGAATTTCTTTCCTTGTATTTTTTCAAGTTCTGATAAAGCATCAAAGATTTGCTTTTCAATTTCACTTGATATTTTCTTACCACAGTTATAATATTCTGTACAAGCTTCTGTAGTAACTGTAAATCCTTGGGGAATTGGTAAACCTAAATTAGTCATTTCTGCTAAGTTAGCACCTTTACCGCCAAGTAAATTACGCATATTTGCATTTCCTTCTTTAAAGGCATATACATATTTCATATGTTTTCACATTCCTTTCCTAACTACTTTATAATATCAAAAAGTATATCCTAAATCAAGTAAAACGAATGATATTTACACTATTTGTACGCTATCCTACGGAGGTTTTAAAAAAAGAAAGCATAATTATTTTGCTTTCAATTCTTGTTAACTTAAAGTTAACAACATTTGTTTGCTTTTTATCTTGACAAACATAATCTACTTTGGCATAATAATACTTAGAACATTTGATAGTTGGGTGATACCTCGTCTATTTATATAGATTGGAGGTGATGTTATGAGTACCAAAGAATTAAAAAACTTAATGTCCTTATTACTTATAATAATCTTTTTACTAATAGCATTACTTTTTGTAATTCTATTATAAAAAAATCACCTAACAATGTTTGTTAGGTGAACCACAAAAAATTGAGGTATCATCCGACACGCAATATCGAATGTTCTCTTTTTTATTTTATGAAGTTTCCTTCATCTATATACATTATAACCTATCTTTAAGAAAAAGACAAGTTACTGATGATTATATTTTTTTAATAATTTCTTACGACATTTGCGGCACATTGACTCGTATGTTACTTCATCTTCGCCATCGATTGCGACTTGTTCTCCCTCAAATACCGGTTTACCATTCACAAATCTAACATTTCGAGTTGCTCCATCCATACATTCACAGATTGTCTTCATCTCTTCGATAACATCGGCATAAGCAAATAGTGCCGCACTACCTGGGAATAGATTATCCAAAAAATCTGCTCTTAAGCCATAACACATAACGACAATATCTAAATCATCACAAATATCAGTTAATTCTTCGACATGATGTCTTTCTAAGAATTGGGCTTCATCGACCAAAATACAATTTAAATTATGCTTTTTGATATGTCTACAAATAATATCATAAATATTATCATCTTTACTAATAATGTAATTCGTTTTTAATTCACTTTTATCACGTGATACGACTTTATCATCACCTTTGGTATCAATTCCTGGTTTAATGATTATGGCATCCTTCCCTTTTTCTTTATAGTTATACCATACTTTCATTAGATCACGTGTTTTTCCACAACCCATTGCACCATATCTAAAATATAA
>ONWZ01000015.1 GCA_900321645.1 uncultured Eubacteriales bacterium
AGCTAATAAATTTGATAAATTAAGAAAATTAAATGGCTTATCAGGCTTTCAAAAAAGAGAAGAAAGCGTTTATGATGCTTATGAAGCTGGTCACTCTTCAACTAGTTTATCTGCCGCTTTAGGAATGGCTTTAGCAAGAGATAAAAATAAAGAAAACTATCATGTTATTGCTGTTATTGGCGATGGATCTATGGGTAATGGCCTTCCTTATGAAGCTTTGAATCATATCGGAACTACCAAAACTAAATTGATCATTATTTTAAATGATAATGAAATGAGTATCTCTAAAAATGTCGGTGCTCTTCATAATAATTTAGATAAAATTAGAGCCGGTCATGGTTATAATAATGCTAAGGAAGGAACAAAACGTTTTCTAAATAGGATTCCCTTTATTGGTAAAGATATCAGTAGGGCAATAACTTATTTAAAATCTTCCTTTAAAAAATTATATTTAAGAGAAGGCTTTGTCTTTGAAGAATTAGGTATCAAATACTATGGACCAATTAATGGCCATGATTATAAAGAAATGCTTACTTATTTTGAAATGGCTAAAAAAGAAGATGAACCGGTTATGATTCATGTTATAACCGAAAAAGGTAAAGGTTATGCTCCAGCCGAAAATGATAAGATTGGTCTTTGGCATGGGGTAGGGCCATTTGATAAAGAAACAGGCGAATTTCCAAAAAAGAAATATGGTATGGTTACATGGAGCGAAGTAATTTCTAATCATTTAATTGAACTTACTAAGAAGAACAAACTAATTAATGTCATAACTCCCGCGATGACTGGTGGCAGTAAATTATTAAAGTATAAAGAATTATACCCTAATAATTTTATTGATGCTGGTATTGCTGAAGAACATGCTTTAGTTTTAGCTAATGGAATGGCTCTTGGTGGCCTTATTCCTTTTGTATCAATTTATTCGACCTTTCTTCAAAGAGGATATGATGAAGTCATTCATGATATTGCTAGGATGAATACCCATGTCATTTTAGGAATTGACAGGTGTGGTATTGTTGGGGAAGATGGCGAAACGCACCAAGGTATTTATGATTTAACTTTCCTAATGCCAATTCCTAATTTAATAATCGCTACCCCTAAAGATAGTGTAGAAGCAGGTAATATGCTATTTACCGCTATCAATAACAATGATAAACCATTTGCTATTAGGTACTCAAAAGATTCATTGAAATATCAAAAAAGCACCTATGAAGCAATTAAAATAGGTTCTTGGGAAGAGATAGCTCCTGGTAAAGATGCTTGCTTAATAACTTATGGTAATCTAATAGAAAATGCTAAAGTGATTAAAGAAAAATTAAAAATGAGTGATGATATTGCTATTATCAATGCTAGATTTCAAAAACCAATCGATGAAAAAATGTATAAAGATATTTTAAAGAAATATCGTCATATATTTATCTATGAGGAACAAACGGCCATTAATTCACTAGGCTCATATCTCGTGTCATATGCCCTAGAACATGATTATTTTGGCGAAATAAAAATCTTTGGCGTTCCAGACAAATATGTTAAGCAAGGTAAGAAAGCCGAAGTATTAAAAGCACTTAAACTAGATTCGGAATCAATTATTAATAAAATAAAAGAAAATATGGATTAATTACTTGCCAATCCGATCGGCATAAGTAATTGACTTATCACCATATTTTCTTTTTATATCTTCCAGCGTCTTCTTTAATTCATCATTGATATTTTCTTCTTTTAAATTATTCTCTAAAAGCGATAATTGTACTTTATATTGATCAGTTAAGTTAGATACCCCAACACATAAACTTCTTACTTTTTTATCTCCATCAGGATTATATATTCTTTCTAATAATTTACAAGCATTATCATAAATATCATCATCACTATTAATAAGCTTATCTAAAGTAAGCTGTTTGCTAATTTTTGTAAAATCATGATATTTGATCCAAATGGATACATTGGGAGCATACATCTTTTTATATCTAAGTCTCTTACCAGTATCCATCGATAAGTTTTTAAGGACTTTTTTTATTTCATCAAGATTGGTATAGTCATATGGTAAAACGACTGAAGTTGAAATGCTTTTTGGATTACCTCTTTCACTTTCCACATCTGACTCATCGATACCATTGGCATATTCCCACATCATCTTACCCATACTCTTAAAGTGACGTGTTAAAAAATCTATATCCGTATTGGCAAGTTCACCAATGGTATTAATATTTAATTCGTGTAATTTTTTACTACTGGCTTTACCAATCATAAATAATTCATTGACATTGAGTGGCCACATCTTATCTTTTATTTCACTGGTGAATAATGTATGTACCTTATCAGGCTTCGTAAAATCACTAGCCATTTTAGCAAGTAATTTATTATCGCCAACTCCGACGTTAACCGTAAATCCAAAATTATCGCGAATAGCGTTTTTGATGTGATAAGCTAGTTTTACTGGATCACCATATTTTTGATAAATATCAGTACAATCTAGAAAGCATTCATCAATGGAATATCTTTCAATTTTTTTACTATAATTACATAGATAAGTATACATGCGGTCAGAATACTTTTTATATACCTTAAATTCTGGCGGATATACTTCTAAATAAGGACATTTCTTTCTTGCATTATATAATGTTTCAGCGGTTTGAACACCTTTCTTTTTTGCCGGAATACTTTTGGCTAAAACAATACCATGCCTAGTTGCCTCATCCCCACCAATAACAGCATAACGATTCCTGATATCAATTTTGCTTCCTTTGTGTAACATATTGACAGCTGTCCATGATAAAAAAGCATTATTGACATCGATGTGTAAGATAATTCTTTTCATGATAGCCATCACCCAATTAAATTATATCAAACAATTGTTATCATTTCAATAAATTTTCTTTTATATTGAAGAAATCTTTATTTTATGGTATACTTACTAGCGTGAGAGGACTGATATTATGATAAATAGATTAGAGGCTATTTGGAAAAGATATGAAGAAATAGCTAATGAACTATCTAATCCTGAAGTAGTCAGCGATATTAAGAAAATGACCGAATTGTCAAAAGAACAACGTAGACTTGCCCCAATTGTTGATATTTATAAAAAATATAAACAAACCTTAGCGGACATTGAAACAGCAAAAGAAATGACTAAAGATCCAGAAATGGAAACTTTTGCTAAAGAAGAAATCAACAATTTAAACAAAGAAATTGAGAATATGGAAAAAGAATTAGAAATTCTTCTTTTACCACATGATCCTAACGATGAAAAGAATGTTATCGTTGAAATTAGAGGAGCTGCTGGTGGAGATGAAGCCAATATCTTTGCTGGTGATTTATTTGATATGTATACCCATTATATCAACCAATTTGGTTGGAAAATCGAGATATTAAATGAAGAACCTGGTACAGCTGGCGGATTTTCTCAAATCGAATTTATGATTAAAGGTGAAGGAGCATACTCAAAATTAAAATACGAGTCTGGTGCCCACAGGGTACAAAGAGTACCAGAAACGGAATCACAAGGTAGAGTCCATACTTCAACTGCTACTGTTCTAGTAATGCCAGAAGCCGAAGAATTCGATTATGAATTAGATGAATCAGAAGTTAGAATTGATATTACTCGTGCTAGCGGTAATGGAGGACAAGGTGTTAATACAACCGATTCAGCCGTTAGACTTACTCATATTCCTACGGGTATTATCGTTTATTCACAAACTGAACGTAGCCAAATCAAAAATAAAGAAAAAGCTTTTAAAATATTAAAGACAAGACTATATGATTTAAAACTACGTGAACAAGAAGAAGCCAATGCTAAAGAAAGAAGAAATAAAATTGGTACTGGCGATAGATCAGAAAAAATTAGAACATACAATTATCCACAAAATAGAGTAACTGATCATCGTATTGGCTTTACATCAATGAACCTAGATCGTATCATGACTGGTGATTTGGGTGTTATCATCGAGGCCTTAATCGCTGAAAATCAAAGATTAGAGTTAGAGAATCATGAAATATAATAAAAGTGATTTAGCATATTTAAATAAATACATCAAGGAACATAACCTTGATGATATTTATTTAAATAATGCCTTAAAAGAATTAGAAAAAGGTAGACCCATTCAATATGTTATTGGAGAAGTTAATTTCTATGGATATGACTTTAAAGTTAATGAAAATGTCTTAATACCTCGCTTTGAAACTGAATTATTAGTGGATAAAACAATCAAGAAGATAAAGAAACTATTTAATAAAAATGTTGATATCTTAGATTTAGGAACAGGTAGTGGTTGCATTGCCATAACTTTAAAAAAAGAAGCTGATAGTAATGTAGAAGCCTTAGATATTTCAAATAAAGCATTAGAAGTAGCCAAAGAAAATGCCAAATTAAACAACGTAGATATTAATTTTATCAATGCAGATATGACAAAATACACAAGTAAACAATATGATGTAATTATCTCAAATCCCCCATATATTGCCTATGATGAAGAAGTAATGGATATTGTTAAAAATAATGAGCCACATAATGCGCTATATGCTGATAATAATGGATTATACTACTATGAAGCGATAATTAAAAATATCCCGAAAATAACTAAGGATAAGTATCTTGTATGCTTTGAAATAGGCAGTACTCAAGGAAAAGAGATTATTGAAATAGCCCATAAGTATTTAAATAATATCAATATAACTATTGAAAAAGATTATGCTAATCTAGATCGCTTTGTATTTATAACGAGTATTAAAGAATAATATTCGTTTTTTTGTTTAGATTAATTAATTTATTAACAATATATTAATGGTGATAAAATGAAAAGGATAATTTTTCTACTTTCGTTAGTATTAATAGTTATTTCTATCTATAAACTTAATGAACAAAATATCTTTATTCCTGATTCATCAATTAGGTTAAGAGTAATTCCTAATAGTAATAATCCTGAAGATATCAACATCAAAGAACAAGTAAAAGTATATTTAGAAAAAAATGTCTATGCCTTAACCAAAAATACCAATGACATCGATGAAGCAAGAAAGATTATTAAAGAAAATATTCCTGATATTAAAAGCAATATCGATAATATATTTATAACTAATTCTTATCAATTACCATATGATATTAACTATGGATTTAATTATTTTCCTGTCAAGGAATATAAAGGATATACATATGATGAAGGATATTATGAATCACTAGTTATATCAATCGGGGATAGTAAGGGAGACAATTGGTGGTGTGTGTTGTTTCCTAACTTTTGCTTAGTTGACACAAATAATGATCACGAATATAAATTATATTTTAAAGAAATATTTAATAAGAATTCTAAAAAATAAAATTAAGAGTAATATTAATTAGGTGGTAGTATGGCTTCTTTTTTAACTATCATTTTAATTGCTATTAGTCTCTCAATGGATGCTTTTTCCTTAGCTTTAATTTATGGAATGAGTGGAATATCTAAAAAGAAAATGATTGCTTTATCGATAATCGTAGGTATATATCATTTTATTATGCCATTAATAGGCCTTATGTTAGGAACGTTCATTGATAATATTAATTTTATTAATTTAGATATTATTGCTTCGATTATTTTGATTTATATTGGAATTGATTTAATCATATCTAATTTTAAAGAAGAAGAAACCATATCATTAAGTAAAACAGGCCTTATTATATTTGGTCTGTCGGTATCAATTGACAGTATGACTGTTGGTATCGGTTTGAAAGCGATAACTGATAAGTATTTATTATCATCATTAACTTTTTCATTATGTAGTATGCTTTTTACCTACCTAGGTTTGATTTTAGGTGACATCATCGGTAATCGTATTGGAGCATATTCAAAAGTTGCTGGTGGTATCATTTTAATTGTCATAGCAATCATCATGTTTATTAAATAATTGTTGACAAACCCCATATTTAATAGTATAATTACATGCGTACTGGCGGAATTGGTGAAGTGGTTAACACATTGGATTGTGGTTCCAACATGCGTGGGTTCGATTCCCACATTCCG
>ONWZ01000016.1 GCA_900321645.1 uncultured Eubacteriales bacterium
ACTTTTTTTCTTTTTTTGCGAAATTCTGCCATGTTCATTCCTCCTTTTTTAGAAAGGTAAATCATTATCGCTTATTTCTACTTTTTCGCCGAAGCTAGCAAATGGATCGTTGTCAACAGATGTTCCAGCTGGTTCATCAATTGGCATACTGTCAAATGGATTCTCTTCAGACACGTTATTTGTCTTTGGATTATCTCCGACAGAACCTAAAAATTCTACACTGTTAGCAACAACTTCAGTAACATAAGTCTTTTTACCTTCATTGTTATCGTAGCTTCTTGTTTGAATTCTTCCTTCAACCGCTACTTGTCTACCTTTAGCAAGGTATTTTGCAACATTTTCTGCTTGTTTATCCCAAACGACAACATTGATAAAATCTGTTTCTGGTTCTCTTCCAGCTCCAGTACGTCTACCAACAGCGACATTGATTTGACATACGGCCATACCACTAGTTGTGTGTCTTAATTCGGGATCTCTTGATAATCTACCGATTAAAAATACTCTATTCATTTTTCCTCCTACTTCTCAATGTTTAGAACTAAATGTCTAACAATATTTTCATCAATTGATGCAATACGGTCAAATTCCTTAACAGCTGCATCAGTATTTGAGTCAATATTGTATAAGTAGTAGAAACCAGACTTGAATCCTTTAATTTCATATGCAAATTCTTTTTGTCCTAATTCTTTAGATAAAGTAATAACGGCCTTATTATCAGTAAGTGTTTTTTCTAATTTCTTAACAGTGTCCTTAAGTGCCTTTTCTTCTAAATCAGGTTTTACTATGAACATAATTTCATATTTTCTCATAATACACCTCCTTATGGTCTAATGCCCTTTTCAGGGAAGGAGCTTTCGCTCAGCAAGTATTATAGCAAATAATATTTTTTTAGTAAAGCAATTTTGATAAATTTTATGTAATTACATCAAAAAAAGACTATTACTAGTCTTAATTTGTTTTTTGAGTGCCACAATTTGGGCAAAATGCTGTACCTTCAGGTAATGCTGTTCCACAATTACTGCAATAACTTGTCGCTTGGGTTGGGGTTGTAGATTGAGTTGGCATTGGTTGTGGTGCTACATCACTATTTTCTTTCTTAGGAACACCTAAGTAAGTACTTGAATCAAATGCTAGAACACCCATAAAGATTAGACCTAAGAAGATAAGTCCAACAGCAAAACCGCCAGATTTTCCAAATGCTTTAGCTAATTTTACATAAGTCATAATAATAATTACAAAAACTGCGATAGAACCAACAATTGGAATAATTGCTAAAAACATTAATAGAAAATACCATCCGTTACCCCATGTGATTTCGAATAATGTATATAGATTTAGAAATGGAACAATTGCTTTCCATCCTGGTTTACCGGCTTTTTCGAATACTTTCCACATGCAAACAATCGCAAATACTGAAATGGCTAACATTAAGATCCAGTATGATGCTGGTAAACTGCTTAAATCTCCTTCATTATACGAATAGCTATAATCGTAACTCATTACTTCACTACTCCTTTATTTTATAATAAAAGAATTTTATTCATTAGTCAATAAGTTTAGAAATATTTATCGACATTTGTCGGTACTTCATCATTTAAAACGGTGCTAATTATCTTATCTTCTTGCTCTTTAGTAACTGACTTCCCAGTAATTTCTGACAAAGTGTTAATTACTTCTTTTAAGGTCGCTTCATCTTTCATATTCCCATTTTGAAGTTTTTTAGCTAATCCTAAAATAGTCTCTTTATCAACATTGGTTTTATTTTCTACTTTTTTAAAAAAATTATCGGTTAATCCCATAATACCCCCTATATTTTATTATATGAAATAAAAAAGTTAGCATTCCTGCTAACTATTTATGATGCATTTTATTTTTCCATTCTTCGAAATGATATTTTTTCCCAAGTTTGGCAATTAATCTAATTGTTTCTTGGGGATTATTATGGTATTGCTTTAATAATTCTTCACGGATCTTTAAGCCAAATTGATATTGTTTTTCACTTTCTTCCATAATTATTTTATCCAAGTATTCAGAATATTTTTGTAATCTTTCACTTGAATTCTCTAAAGTGTATACTTTTTCATAAAATAATGGTAAGGCTTCAATCGTAATATCTTTTTTAAACTTTTTACCAATTTTTTGATAATTCTCATAACCATGCGTTAATTCATGAATGCTTATCAACATTGTCTCTTCACTATTAACATATGGAAGATTTAATTTTAATCCTGTAAGTTTACCATTTTTATCCAAAATATAGAAGCAACCAACAAAACACCTTTGATCAGGGTCATCATAGTCAATCATTGTTGATTGCTCTGTTAGATATTTGAACATTTCTTCATCATACATATTATGCTTTTTGAAAAAATCTATTAATTTAGGGTGCAAAGTCATTACTCTTCTCCCCTATTCTTAAACTCAATTTGGATAGGAGTTCCTTCTAAATCAAAAGATTCTCTAATTTTATTTTCTAAGTATCTTTCATATGAAAAATGAACTAATTTATTGCTATTAACATTAAAAACAAATCTCGGAGGCATTGTTCCCTGTTGATGAACAAAATAAATCTTCAATCTTTTTCCTTTATATGATGGCGGTTGATTTAAGATAACAGCATCTCTAACAACATCATTTAAAACACTCGTTTTAATTTCTTTTTTAGAATTTTCATATACTTTTTTTATTTCTGGCATTAAGGTATGAATTCTTTTCTTGGTCATAGCTGATAAGAAAACAATTGGAACATATGATAAGAATTGGAATTCGTTACGCATTAATTTAGTATATTCAGCGATACTTTTATCTTTCATCGTATCCCATTTGTTTACTACCAAAACCATTGGTTTTCCAGCTTCGAGAGCATAACTAGCAATATGTTTATCATGTTCAATAATACCCTCTTCAGCATTGATAACAATGACACAAACATTACTTCTTTCAATTGCTTTCATCGCTCTAATGACACTATATTTTTCAATATTTTCATAGATTTTGCCGCTTTTTCTAATACCAGCGGTATCAATAATGGTATATTCTTCTTTATCATAGGTGAAGTTCGTATCAACGGCATCTCTTGTCGTGCCAGCAATGTTCGATACGATTACTTTTTCTTCACCAGTAATAGCATTTACTAAGCTACTCTTTCCGACATTTGGTCTACCGATAACACAGAATTTTATTCTATTGTCATCTACTTCTTTTTCATAGGGCTTAAAATCTCTCGTTATTTCATCTAGAAGGATAGATATTCCTAAGTTGTGTTCACCACTGATAGGGATAATATTATCAAAACCTAGTTCATAAAAACCATATATCTCATCTTTACGTTTTTCATTATCAATTTTATTGACCGCAAGAATGATCTTTTTATTGCTTTTCTTTAACATATCACGAATAACAAAATCGTTTTGATTTAATTCTTCTTTGCCATCGACAATAAAAACAATAACATCGGCTTCATCGATGGCTAATGTAGCTTGAACGATTATTTCTTTATTAAAATCATCATTGCCAACATCGATACCACCAGTATCGATTAGGTGAAATTTATAGTTATTATATGTAACGTCACCATAAATACGATCTCTCGTAACACCTGGGGTATCCTCAATTATTGAGATTTTTTTACCAACCAAACGATTAAAGACAGTTGATTTACCAACATTAGGACGTCCTACTAAGGCTACTGTAGGCATTTTCATAATATTACCTCCTTACTTTATTTCTAAGGTTTCAATTAATTTTTCATATACTTCTTGACGACCCATTTTAGTAACACTGGAGAAAAGAATTAAATCTTTCTTCTCTACTCCCAAAGTCTTACTAATTATGTTCATCTGTTTTTCATGGCTATTTCTTGATACTTTATCGACTTTGGTACATACGATAGATAACGGAATATTATAATGTTTTAAATAGTTATACATCATAACATCATCATCGGTTGGCTTATGTCTAAAGTCAATTAGTAAAAAGACCATTTTTAAGTTATCTCTTTTTTCAAGATAGCTTTCCATAATTAAACCAAATTTATTCTTTAATTCACGATTTACTCTAGCATAGCCATAGCCTGGGGCATCTACCAAGTAAAAGAAATCATTAATTAAATAGAAATTTAAGGTTTGTGTTTTACCAGGACTAGCTGAAGTTCTCGCAAAATTCTTTCTGTTTATTAAAGAATTAATAAAACTACTCTTCCCAACATTAGAACGTCCTACCAAAAGATACTCTTCTTTATTATCTTCTGGAAATTGACTTTCCCTGACAGCTGAAATAGTTAATTTAACATCTAAAATTTTCACACAAATCACCATTTAAATTATAGCAAATAATTTAAATTTAAGCAAATATGTGTTAAAATGTTTACGTGATGTTTATGAATGATTTATTAAACAAATGTACGCTGTGTCCTAAGAATTGTATGGTTAATAGGAATAATAAAGAAATTGGTTTTTGTAGGGCAGGTAACAAAATTAAAATAGCTAAAGCCTATCTTCATATATGGGAGGAGCCACCAATTACAGGTAAAAAGGGATCAGGGACTATCTTTTTTAGTAATTGTAATTTGCGGTGCTTATATTGTCAAAATTATTACATTAGTGAAGAAGGTAATGGAGTAGAGATAACTACCGAAAGATTTGCTGATATTTGCTTAGATCTTCAAGAAAAAGGGGCTACCAATATCAATTTAGTAACACCTACACATTATTTACCACTTATTATTGATGGCTTGAAATTGGCTAAAGATAGAGGATTGTGTATACCAATTGTATATAATTCGAGTGGTTATGAAAAGAAGGAAACAATTAAATTATTAGATGGCATTGTTGATGTATATTTACCTGATTTTAAATATTTTAATGATGAATATGCCATAAAATATTCTGATTGTAAAGATTATTTCAAATATGCCAGCGAGTCATTAGCTGAAATGGTTAGACAAAAACCGGAATGCATATTTGATAAAGATGGCAATATCACTAGTGGGGTAGTTGTGAGACATTTACTTATTCCTACTTTAGAAGAAGACTCAAAGAAAATACTTAAATATCTATATGATACATATAAGGATAAAATATATATAAGCATTATGAATCAATATACGCCTGTTAGAGTTTGTAAATATGATGAATTAAATGAAAAAGTTGACGATAAAGTATATGAAGAAATAATTGATTATGCTTGGAATTTAGGAATTAGGCAAGCTTTTATTCAAGAAGGTGGAACACAAGATGAAAGTTTTATTCCAAAATGGGATTTTAAATAAAAAAAGAAACAAATGTTTCTTTTTTTTAACGATTGCTCCGTCTAGAACTAACCATTAAAGCCATTCTTAAGATTTGGAATAGGGTAGATAATACTGAAGCCACATATGTAAAGGCAGCAGCTCTTAACATTTTGGCAGCGCCATTTTGTTCAGTACTATCTAAGATGTGTAATTCATCTAATTCTTTTTTACCACGTCTTGAAGCATCAAATTCAACGGGTAGGGTAACCAATTGGAAAACTAACATACTAAGTAGTAAGATTAAACCAATTGTCGCTATTTTTAAGGCTCCAGCAGCTAGACCAATCATAATAACAACATAACCTATTTTAGTTGAAAAATTAACAACTGGCACTAATTTTGATCTTACACGCATTGGGGCATAACTTTCTTTATCTTGAATGGCATGGCCACATTCGTGGGCGGCAACAGATACTGAAGCAATACTAGTTCCTTCGAAGATATCAGTTGATAGTCTAACTACCTTTTTAGTTGGATCATAGTGGTCAGTTAAATTACCTGACACCTCAACAACATCAACATTTCTTAAATTGTGTTTATCTAGAATTTGTCTAGCAACTTCGCGTCCACTCTTGCGACTAATGGCATCAACTTTTTTATATTTACCATAATTTATACTGATGCCCGCTTGTGCAATACCCGTAATTATTAAGCCCAAAATAGGTAATGCATAATATAGAATTGAATAACTCATTTCATTCATTATTTAATCACCTCATAAGTAGTTCCTTCACGAGTATCTTTTAAAATAATGCCTTTATTTTGTAGTTCTTCACGTATTTGATCAGCTAAAGCATAGTCTTTATTAGTCTTTGCTGCTTTTCTTTTTTCAATCATCTCTTCAATATACTGAACTAATTCTGTATCATGTTTTTCTTCTTTTAATAAATCTAATGATAATACTTTATCGAATGATTCGATTAAAGCTAACTTAGTATTATTATTGATATCACTCTTAATAACATCATATAGGGTAGTTAGGGCATTGGAAGTATTTAAATTATCTTCCAATGCTGCTTTAAACTTACTATTATACTTATCAAAATCAGATTGATTGATTGGTGAATCATCGTTTTGGATGTTTTTAATTCTGCTTAATAGTTTTTTATAAGCATTTTCAGCCGTATCTAAAGCTTCATAAGAGAATACTAATTGTTTTCTAAAATGGCTTTGTAGACATAAAAATCTAAAACTTAATGGGTTATAGCCTTTTGATTCAAGTACACTAACTGTTAAGGTGGCTCCTTTTGATTTACTCATTTTGCCTTCTTCGTCCATCAAGTGTTCATTATGGAACCAATAATTACACCATTTATGACCAATATAACTTTCCGATTGAGCTATTTCATTGGTATGATGTGGGAAGATATTATCGACACCACCGCCATGAATATCAAGATATTCTCCCAAGTATTTTAAACTAATACCAGAACATTCAATGTGCCAGCCTGGATAACCTAGGCCCCATGGGCTTTCCCATTTCAAATCTTGGTCATCAAATTTAGATTTAGTAAACCAAAGTACAAAGTCAGCCTTGTTCTTTTTATTATCATCAACTTCAACCGTATCTCTAACGCCGCCAATTAAATCATTAGTATCTTGATTGGTTAATACATAATAGTTATCTAATTTTGAAGTATCAAAATAAACATTACCACCAGCAATATAAGCATATCCGGTATCTAGTAACTTGGTAATGATCTTAATATATTCATCAATGTTTTCAGTCGCTGGACTAACAATATCAGGACGTTTAATATTTAGTTTCTTAAAATCATCAAAAAAGATATCGGTATAATATTTAGCTATTTCTAGGACGCCTTTATGTTGTTCTTTAGCACTTTTAACCATTTTATCTTCACCAGTATCAGCATCACTTGATAAGTGGCCAACATCGGTTATGTTCATACATCTAATTACGTTGTATCCCAGATATCTTAAGGTTTTTTCTAAGATATCGTGGCCGATATAGTTACGCATATTACCAATGTGTTGATCGTGATAAACAGTTGGACCACAGGTATACATTGTGACCTTATCTTTTTGCCAAGGGATAAATTCTTCTTCTTTTTTAGTTAAAGTATTATATATTTTCATATAATTTCTCCTTTTTATATAGATATTATAGCATTTTATATATTTTATGTAAATAAGATTAATGCTGATATTCTTTCAGAAATTTAGCAAGTTCTTCTTCTTTACTAAATATATTTTCAAAGATATTATATAATGAATCAGTAGCATCATATTCACCAATGGCATAACACTTTTTACCCATACCATAAGCAATTCCTGCCTCAATATGGCCTGATTTACCAGCTGGTAAAACTAATAAGAAGTTTCTTGATGCTTTCTCATTACATAAGTCCTCATTAAAAATGTTTAAAACAACATCACTTTTTAAATCTAGAGATTCAAAAACAGCCATATTTTCTTCTTCTGTTTGACTACTGTCACCATAAGTATCTTTGGTATTGTCATTCTTTAAAAAACAGTAATATGATACATTGTATTTATCAAAAATATCACATATGCTTAAAATATTATCTTTATTTCTAGTTTTTCCAGCAATAAAAAATTCATATTTATAATTCATAATCCACCTCAATCACTTTTATTATAACATAAGATGTAAAGTTTTAATAAAGTTTGCTTTTTAATTGATTTATTATTTTGATTTTTGTTATAATTAAAAAAGAGGTATATTATGGGAAAAGGAAAATTTATTGTTATTTCAGGCCCTTCAGGCGTAGGTAAGGGTACTATTTGTAAAAAACTATTCAAAGAAATAAATGCTTGGTATTCGGTGTCATTTACGACAAGAGCTCCTAGAGAAGGGGAAATAGATGGTGTTAATTATTTCTTTGTTACCAAAGAAGAATTCTTAAAGCGAATCGATGAGGGAGAGTTTTTAGAATATAATTATTATAACGATAATTACTACGGAACATCTAAAAAGATTGTTTTAGAGAAAATGGAGCAAGGAATTAATGTGTTTTCAGAAATAGATGTCAATGGTGCCCGTAATATTAAAAAAATATTTCCAGATGCACTCCTTATATATATTGCGCCGCCATCAATGGATGAGTTAAGGAAGAGGCTAATTGGTAGGGGAACTGATCCGATTGAGCGAATCAATGAAAGATTATCCATTGCCGAAGAAGAAATGAAACAGGTCGGTTTTTATGATTATGTGGTCGTCAATGATGAGTTAGAAAAAGCTACAAAAGAAGTAAAAGAGATAATATTAAAAGAAATATAATGCTTATATTTCTTTTTTCTTTATATAGTGTTTAATTAGTTTTTTAGTTTTTAATTCATCATGTAATAATTCAAATGTATCAATATCATATATTGGCAATTGATAACCATATTGTGTTAATAATTCATTTATCTTATTAATTTGTTTATAAACAATGCTACAAGTAATTGCTTCAGGTAAAATTATGTCACTCATTCTTTTTACCGGTAATGTTATACCGGTCATTAATTTTAATGGTATAGAATCTTTGACTTGCACCTCATCTGGCATATCACTATATCTATCAGTTTTAGATAGCCCTAATTCTTCCATCCTTGAAAAATAGGCTTCATCAACGCCATTAAATGGAATTATTATGGGATTAATTATTGGCAATGCTTCTTTAGGAAACATTAATGATAAAGAATAGCAAATATAGTTATCATATGCACTTTGATCAAAATTAATATCTTTTTTGGCATAATCACATAATGAGATATAATCTAGACCATTATAAAATATGCGGCCATTCATATCATTACGCAATCTAGCTGATAAAAGAGCTTTAGATTCAAGAATTTGCTTTAAAATTCTTAATGTAACTTTTGAATTATATAATTCACTTTCAGCATATATGGCATGTAAGCAAATATCTTTATCCATGTTAATCACCTCTTTGCCGGGTATATATATTAACACATTACTATATATTTGTCAAAAAGATCACATTATTAATGTGATCTCTTTTTGGTTTTATTTGTTTCTTCACCATATAATTCTTCATATATTGTTTGATAATCAATTACCAATTGTTCATCAAATGTTTTTACGTAATTACATAGTTTTATGAACAAATCATAACACTTATCAGTTGGGATATTAAGTAATTCTTCAAAAGTATTCTCTATTAATCGTTTATTTCTAATACCATTATCAATAAGATATGTGACTTTGATATTTAATTGTTGATATGCTAATTCATATAATTCCATTAAACTATTTAGCATATCTTTTAATTCTTTACCAGGCATTATTTAAAGATGCCTTTTAACACTTTGTTTATTCCCTTATTTAAAGCTTTATCAATTGTTTTATTAACTACTTTTTTACCTAATTTATAGCCAGCTGAACTCTTGATAGCCTTTTCTCTTTCTTTTTTTGCTTTTTCTTCTTCTTTTTTGATTTTTTCGGCTTCTTTTCGAGCTTTTTCTTCTTCTTTGAGTCTCTTTGCTTCAGCTTTCTCTTCTTCAAGTTTCTTTTTTTCAGCTTCTTGTAGAGCTTGTCTTTCAGCTCTTAATTTTGATAATTTTTCATATGCTGTTTCTCTATTTATAGGTTCCCTATAGATTGTCTCCATTTGACTATTACTAATGATATTATCCATTTCTTCTTTGGCAATTTCACCCATATAACTTTGTGGTGGTAAAATCTTAGCAAGTTCTACGACACTTGGCATACCTTCTTCATTCACAAATGACACTAACGCTTCACCAGTACCTAATTCAAGAATGGCTTTTTCGGTATCTAATTTAGGATTTTCTCTTAAAGTACTAGCTGCTACTTTAACAGCTTTTAATTCTTGTGGCGTATAAGCTCTTAAGCAATGTTGAACACGATTACCAAGTTGACCTAATATTTCATCAGGAATATCGGCTGGACTTTGTGATACAAAAATGACTGAGATACCTTTAGATCTAATTAATTTAATAATTTGGGTTATTTTTTTAATTACTTCTTTATTCATCTCGCTGAATATTAAGTGGGCTTCATCTAAGAATAAAACGGCTTTTGGTTTTTCTAAATCTCCAACTTCAGGCAATTTATCATAAAATGATGATAATAACCACACAAGTAATGAAGCATATAATGTAGGTTTTTTAACTAATTCGCGGCATTCGATAATATTGATATAGCCACTACCAGATTCTTCAGTAACTTTCATTAAATCTTTTATGTCAAGATTTTTTTCACCAAACATTTTAGTGCCATCTTCGCCCTCTAAAACGGTAATTTTTCTTATTACGGTATTAATACTTACCGGATTAATATTTCCATAGTCAACACTATATTCTTTAGCCTTTTCGGAAATTTCTTGCAATAGTATTTTTAAATCAGCTAAATTTATTATTTCATTTCCTTCATCTTTAGCAATTTGAAAAGCAATATTAAGCAAACTTTCACCAGCCTCAGATAAATCTAAAATAATTGATAATAGAGTTGGTCCCATATCGGATACAGTAAGCCTAACAGGGTGTCCTGCCTCACCATATACATCCCAAAATCTAACTGGGAATTTTTTTAATTCATAATTGATTTCTTCAAGCCCCAATTTAGTTATTCTTTTTTCAATGTTTTCACTCATTTCACCAATTCTTGCGCATCCAGATACGTCACCTTTGATATCCATTAGAATGCTTGGAATACCAGCTGATGATAGCGTTTCAGCAATTACCTTCATCGTTATTGTTTTACCAGAACCAGATGCTCCCGTAATAACACCATGACGGTTTAACATGCCAGGATTTAATGATATAAATCCTTCGCTACTTTTAGCAATTATTAGTTTGTTATTAAAATACATAATAGACCTCCATCTTGATTTAATTATATCATAAGTTTAGGAATTATTATATTTATTTTATTTTTATGATATAATGATAATAGGTGATAGTATGAAACGAAGAATATATTTTCTAATTTCTGGGTTAATTCAAATGATGATTTCAGTGTATGCAATATTTACAGCTGACAAATTAGCAAATGCGATGCTAGATACATTAAGTATATATCCAGAAAATATGCGAGCAAGATTAACGGATTTATTACAAAACTCGGGAGGAACTTACTTTATTATTTTAGCTGTGATATGTATTGTTTTGAATATATTTATTATTGTTTGGGCCTTAAATGATAAATTAGTTAAGAATAGGGGAAAGGTAATTGGTTGTTCAGTAGCTTCAATTTTTTGTGCTGCATACCAATTTATTGAATTGTTAGCCATTATTAACATCATTGTTATGGTTACTGCCAAACGAGAAAGAAAAGAAGATTCACCAACGGAAAAAGAAAAATTACCAGTTCTAAAAAGGGAAAAAGTTGATAAATCAAAAATGATAGCGGCACTTGTCTTATTAATTGTATATTTTTCACAATTCATATGGAAAGATATGTTACCAGAAGGGGAAAAAATAGGGGTAATTACTGCAATATTCTTTTATCTTACAATGATTATTTTATCAATTACTTTATTATTTCCATTACTTAATAGTAATTTTAAAACCTTTAAAGAACATTTTAAAGCATATATTGGCAATCTCATGGGGGATGTTGGTAAATTTTATTTAGCTTATATTGTGATTGCTTTATTTGCTTCATTCTTGACAAAATCTGATACTTCAGTTAACCAAACCAATATTGAGGCAATGCCAATATGGTTATCTTTACCATTAGCAGTTATTTATGCGCCAATTGTCGAAGAATCATTATTTAGAGGTTGCCTACGTAGATTTTTTAAGAATGATAAAGTATTTATTATCATATCAGCGATTAGTTTTGGTTTATTGCACACAATATTTAGTGAACCAAATTTATATAATGCAATAGTAATGGGAATTCCATATATGGCGATTGGAGGATTTTTGGCTTATTTGTATACTAAAACAAATAATATGTGTACAAATATGGCATTCCATGCTTTTCACAATGCAATTGTGATGATTTTTGTAATTTTAATTAAGGGCCTATAAGATTAGTCATTAGATTAATCTTTTTGTAATATTAGGAAGTGAGGATGTATGAAAAGAAAAAGAATCAATAAGAAAAAATTGACAATAGCGATTATTATTTTGTTATTAATTCTTCTAGGGATAACAATTGGGCTTTATTATCTACTCAATAAGAAGACAGAGCCAATTGAACATCTTGTATATGATGAATTTGAAATGATTGGTGGAAAAATAGATAACAATACTTATTATCTTTTAGGGGCAAGTGATGATGTCAGTTTTGAAGTAATTAAAGAAGAGAATTTTAGTTATGAATTAACTGATAGTGAAGGTAATAAAGTAGAAAGTCAGCTTATTGGTGATAGTAATTTTAAAATTAAAGGCCCATCAACATTATATGAAGAAGGAAAAACTTATCATTTAAAATTAGACAATGGTAAATTTAAAGATGAAAAATATAAAGATGTTAAAAAAATTATCTTTAAGATTAGTAGACCGGCCAAGCAAGAAATGGCCTTAAAAGAAACGATTATCAAAAAGAAGGTTGATGATCTTGAAGTAACTGATAATTACCTTAAAGTAACTGGTGAATATAAAGAAAATGATATTATTGTTACTTACGATAATGATAAGTTAAAAGGATCCTATAAGATAATTAAACAAGATGGTGATAAATATACTTATAGTATTCCTAAAATAACTGATATGTTTGATGATATTGACTATTATGGGAAAGAAAGAATTAATCTTAGTAATTATGAAAATGATAAGAATTTAAATCTTTTTCTAACATCTTTTATTCATACTGTATATGCTAAAGAAGATGTAACGATAAGTAAGCCTGTATGGAATAAAAAAGATGGCACTTTAGAAGTAGGAATTGCAATATATACAACTGGTAAAAAAGAATTCCTAGTTAATCATGATGCCAAAGTAGAATTAACCCTTGTTTTATCAGTAGATTTATATAAAGATATTAATTTAGAAGAACAAAATTATGTAACCGTAATCAATTATGATATGAAAATAAAGAATAATTTAAATTATGAGAATGATAATTTTACGAGATTATTTGAAACAATCAAATTAAAAGATAATATTGAAAACTATGATACGAAATGGTTGGAAGATAGTTATGGCGGTTTAGAAACTGATAAAAAGAGTATTAATAAATCATTCGGTAAATTAACTATCGAAACTGAAGTCCCTGGATTATATTTAGATCTTGATTTAGGCACTTTAATCGATATGAATACGAAGGGCTTTGTAAATAATTTATTAACTAGTAAGAATACTTTAACGGTTGGAGTTAATAATGATAAAGTATTTAGTAATTATACTTTTGATAACAAAGGAGAACTTAATTTTGCAGGTGATGAAAGCAATAAAATTGCTAGCAATATCAACACTAAACTAAGATTTATGAACAGTAATATTATGGATACTAGGATAACTGCTGGTCTATATACTGATGGTAAATCGACAATTAAGATTAATACTGAAGATAAAAAACAAACTAAAATTGATTATGAAATTAGTGGCGAAAGTGGTGCTTATGCCAAATACTTAGTAAAAGTTAATGATGACGAGGAAACAACTATTTATGATGATAAAGAATCGCTAGCTAAGTATGAAAGAAAGATAAAAATAACAAGTAAAGAAAAAGAAGAAGAGAAAGAGAAGGAAGAAGAAAAACCTAAATATAAATATACAAAAGAACAAATAAAAGAGATGCTTCAAAGTGGTTATGATGAATTAGATGCTCTAGAAGCTTGGACTACACCAATGGGTACTTTAACGACGATGGTAATAAGTCAAAAAACAATTAATGTCGATGGCAACACCTTTATCGCTACATGGACATATGATGATACAGCATCTTATACTTGTACTTATAATTATGTGACTGGTGCAATGAGCTGTGAAGGTTATAGCGATGCAGTTAATTATGTTAAAGGAACTTGTGATACTGTCCACGATGACTATTTAAATTATTTGGAAACGGGAGAAATACAAAATGAGGATGCTAAAGAATGGGATAATTTATATAGTGATATGGATGCTTGCTACTACGAAGCAATACCAAGTAGTGAACCTACTAACTTAAAAGAAGACATTCAAAGCATCTTAGATAAAAAAGAGCTTACCTTCGATGACCTTGGAGTATTAAAAGACTAATAATTAGTCTTTTTTTATTTACTTTTTTGAAATAGGTGTTATACTGTATATGTATCAATTACTTGCCAGGTGTTGGTATTTTAAAATTTGGTCGATAATTTATGCTTAAGGGCAAGAAGAAGTATATCTATTCGGGAGTTATCTAGTATGATAACTCTCTTTTTTTGAAAGGAGGTTTAAATACATGAATCGAGGAATAAAAAATGAATATGATTTTGTTGATTTGTTTAACAACAAGTATTTCAGTGAATTAGATGATTATTGTAAATTGTTTTTGGAAAAATTATTTGATAAAAAAATTAATAATGATATTTTAATCACGTGTTGGAAAAATAGAGTGCCGCAGAAAGCAGATATATTTATCAAAATTAATAATAGTACTAAGGGCATTAGTTTGAAATGTGGAAACAGTAATTCAATGCATCATGAATCAATTCAAGACTTTAAAAGATATTTAGAAAATTTAGGAATACCATATAGTACTATAGATAAATATGTGAGCTATCATTATGGATATATGAAAAATGACTTAGGCAATATTGATTACTCAAAGTCATTAAGCGCTGAAGAATACAAAAGTTTCTATCAGAATGATATCGACAGTTTTAATAATTACATTAATAAGACAAGAATCATTGTAGATATGATTGATAGATTTATAGTTCGAGGAAGAAACTCTGACTATGATATTGATGCATTGATATGCGGCACTGTCGATGATTTTACATGGGTAATGAAACATGAAATATATGATCTAATCTTATCTAAACGATGTCTACATTTTACATCGCCGCACGTAGCTTGCTTAACATTAGGACCCAAAAAAAGAAATCTTGATGGTAATTCTAACAATTCCAAAGAACGATACATATTGTGTGTAAGATGGAATAACATTAGGCAAGATATTGATAATTTTAAAGGCCTTGCATAGTTGTGATGATTAGGGTTTGACTCTTACTGCTCCATGAAAAAAACCGATTTACTCGGTTTAATTTTTCATGGAGCAGATGAGGGGAGTCAAACCCCCGTCACAGCCTTGGCAAGGCCGTATTCTAGTCGTTGAACCACATCTGCAAGTAAGTTAA
>ONWZ01000097.1 GCA_900321645.1 uncultured Eubacteriales bacterium
GGTAGCTGTTCATAATTATGGTTATGATTTAAATATACCAAATGTCGAAGTGTCTGGCTTTGAGGTAAAAAGTAATACGAATAGATTCTATGTATTTAATAATTATTTCTCAGGTAATGCAACAGAGGAAATTGGTAGAAATGGTGACTTTGAGATAGCTAAAAATTATATTAAATTGGATAGCAATGGTAATAGATTATTTAATATATATTATCCTTCAAAAAATAATATACAATTGAATAATATACGTGGCGATAATGCACAATTACAAACTACCAATTACTATCATGACTTCTTGGATAGTAATGGTTGTAGTGTTAATACTGGTTGCTAGTTCAACTTTGTAAAAAGGGTTATAATAAATAAAAATAGACATATTATTTACTAGGTGAGATAGTGAAGAAAATATGTTTATTTTTTATTTTGATGATAATACCATTTTCAGTATCAGCTGAGGATTTAAACTTAGCTGAGAATGCTAAAAGTGCTATTCTGATTGAAGCTTCTACTGGTCAAATACTATATAGTAAGAATGCTGATGAAAAATTAGCACCAGCATCAATGACAAAGATAATGTCATTAATTTTGATAATGGAGAATATTGAAAAAGGTAATTTAAAATGGAATGACACGATAGTAGTTTCTAAAAATGCTGCTTCGATGGGTGGCTCTCAAATCTTTTTGGAAGCTAATGAAATGATGAGCGTCGAAGATTTAGTTAAGGGAATTTGTGTCGCTAGCGGGAATGACGCGACAGTTGCTTTAGCAGAGAAAATTGCTGGTACAGAAACATCCTTTGTCAAATTAATGAATGATAAGGCTAAAAGTTTAGGATTAAAGAATACGCATTTTATCAATTCGACAGGACTAGATGCCGAAGGTCATTATTCCAGTGCTAATGATATGGCAGTAATGGCACGTGAATTAGTAAAACATCCAAAAATATTAGAGTTTTCAAGTATCTATGAAGATTATTTAAGAAAGAATACAAGTAATAGTTTTTGGTTAGTTAATACTAATAAGTTAGTTAAATTTTATTCCTATATTGATGGACTTAAAACAGGATATACTGGGAATGCTGGATATTGCTTAACAGCGACTGGTAAAAAGCGAGAGATGCGTCTTATTAGTGTTGTAATGGGCGAAGAAAATACTGAAAAAAGAACAACAGATACATTAGCTATGTTGGATTATGGTTTTAATATGTATGCGATTGATAAGATAGTTGATAAAAGTAAATCTTTAGGAATAGCCAAAGTTAATCTAGGCAATCCAGAACATGCCTCAATAGTGGCGATGGATGATATTACCGTATTAAATAATACTCAAAAAGATAAACGAAATATCAAATATGATATCAATACTGATGAAATTACAGCACCAGTAAAAATAGGGGATAAAGTTGGTAAAATAGAAGTTTATGAAAATGGAACATTTATGTATGAAGTACCACTTACAGTGGCTTATGATATAAAAAAAGCAAGTATTTTTAAAATATTTATAAGAAATTTAAGAGATATTTTAAGTATTAATATGTAATAAAAGTAGACGATGTCTACTTTTATTTTGTTTTAAACTATTATTTATTAGACTTTATGTTTTTTTGTGGAAACGGCAATGATGACTGGCAAGCAAATAACTATTGGATAATAATATCTAAACTCTGCCCATACAGGTGATAAAAGACAATGAATAAATACAATGATAATTGGAACATAAGTTAAAAATGTTTTAGTTTCTTTTTTATAAATGGTATATGACATCATTATTAGAATTAGCCAACTCATTAAACCAATGCTATAAAACATAGGAATAATTGGTATTTGTCTATTATCTATGCTAGTCCATATGGTGTTTATGTATTTACTATTAATTAACCATGTTTCAACCGGACCATTTTTTAATTGCCAATCTTGTTCAGTTTCAATTATGCCATAGGAGATTACCCAATTTTGTGCTCTTGGATACCAGTAACCATAATTATTATATAGGAATGATTCTACCCCGGTAATAGGGTATTTAATGATAAGGCTTAACCATAATGTTATGAATGATAATTTATTTTCTTTATA
>ONWZ01000046.1 GCA_900321645.1 uncultured Eubacteriales bacterium
ATAAAAGAAGGGTAGGGATAATATGAAAGTAATTTTTATCAAAGATTTGAAAAAACAAGGAAAAGTAGATGAAATTAAAGAAGTATCTGATGGTTATGCCATAAATTATTTAATTAAAAACGGCTATGCTGTCAAGTATACTAAGGGTAGTAATGAAAGATTAAATGAAGATATCAAAAAAAGAGCATTGAAAGAAGATAATGATATTAAAGAAGCTACCAAAACAAAGGAAAAACTTCAAAAGGAGAATATTATCTTCAATGTAAAAACTGGTAAGAATAGTAAAGTGTTTGGTAATATTTCTACCAAACAAATTGAAGAAAAACTAAAAGAGTTAGGCTACAACATCGATAAAAAGAAGATTATTCTAGATACATCATTAAATTCATTAGGTACACATAATGTTAAAATTATCCTTCATAAAAAGGTTGAGGCACAAGTAAAAGTAACCTTAAAAGAAAACTAAAAGGGCTAAAAAAATAGTTCTTTTTCTTTTATATCTAATGACATAATTAATATTTTATAGTATAATCATATATAAGAAGATTAAGTTGTGAGTAGGTGAAATAATGAATAAAGGATTACCTAATAATATAGATGCTGAAAAGGCTTTGATTGGTTCGATGTTTTGGTCACAATCATCATTACAAAAGGGCTGTGAAGATATTGAAAAAGAATATTTTTATTTAGATAGTAATGCCAAAATATTTGAAGTTATCAAAGATTTATATAACCTACATAAACCAGTAGATGTTAATACGGTTACGACTGAACTTGTCGATCGTAACTTATTAAATCAAGTTGGTGGTGTAGAGTACTTATCAGAAATAATCAATAGTGTAGCTACTGGTGCTAATATCGAATATTATGTCGATACCGTTACTGAAAAGTATACCTTACGTCGTTTAATTGAAACAGCTACGGCGATTGAAAAGTCTGCTTATGACGATAAAGTAGACGTTTCTGAAGCAGTTGAATTAGCAGAAAGAGGTATTCTTGATGTAAGTAAAACGAGGAGAACTAGTGAATTTAGAAAAATTCAAGATGTTTTAAATAAAACACAAGACGATATTGAAATGCTTGCTAAAAATAAAGGCAAAATTACCGGCCTTACGACAGGTTTAAAAGATTTAGATAATATTACTGAAGGATTACATCCAACGCAATTATTTATTCTTGCAGCCAGACCTGCCGTTGGTAAAACAGCTTTTGCTTTAAATATTGCGGCCGCCGCAGCCAAATCAACAAAAAAGAATATTGCTATATTCTCACTTGAAATGCCAGCCGAGCAATTAGTAATAAGAATGATTAGTTCTTTAGGTCAAATCGATAGTAAGAAATTACAAACGGGAAGGTTAGAAACTGAAGACTATCGTCGTATGAATGAAGCAATTAGTCAGTTGGCAGATACCAATATTTATTTCCATGATGGAACCGCTACAACGGCTAGTGAAATTCAAGCTAAATGTCGTAGACTAGCTACGCAAGGAGAAGGATTAGGATTAGTTGTTATCGACTACTTACAATTAATTGATTCATCTGGTAAATATGCTGGCGCTAGACAACAAGAAATTTCTGAAATATCAAGAAAATTAAAGACGATGGCTCTTGAACTCAATGTTCCAGTAATTGCCTTATCTCAGTTATCAAGAAATGTTGAAAAACGTGAAGATAAACGTCCTGTCCTTAGTGACTTACGTGAATCTGGTGCCATTGAACAAGATGCCGATATAGTGGCTGCATTACATGCTCCAGAAAGCGAAGAACCACAAACTGATGATAGTGTTCCTTCACCAATCCAACTAATTATTCTAAAGCATCGTAATGGTCCTGTTGGCACTATCGATATGTTATTTAAGAAAAGAACATCGACTTTCTTATCTTTGAAAAAGGATGGTGGCAGCAATGAAAAGTAAATGGACGGTAGGTATCATTACAATTGTAATTTTATCAATCCTAAGTTTATTTCTTGCTGGTTTTAAATTAACAGTTAATAAAGAACCTATCGAAGTATATAATGTATATTTAGACGGTGAAAAAGTAGGTACTGTTAAATCAAAAGAAGAATTTGAAAAATATATTAATAATCAAGAAGAAAAACTAAAGGAGAAATATGGGGTTAGCAAAATATATACACCTAAAGGTGTTGAAATAAAGAAAGTTATCACTTACAAAGATAATTGTGATAGCAACGATAAAATATATAATTTATTAGTAAAAGAACAAAACTTTACTGTTAAGGGTATGATTATCAATATTGAACATGAAGAAACTGATGAAAATGATAAGGAAAAAACAATCAAGACTAATCAAATTATCAATGTAACAAGTAAAGACATTTTTGATAAAGCAATTGTTAATATTATTAAAGCCTTCTTGGACGAAAAGGAATATAATGCTTTTATGGAAGGAACCCAAGAATCAATTGTTGATACTGGTACTCTAATTGAAAGTATCTATTTAAAAGAAAATATTACTTATAAAGAAGGATATATTTCAACTGATGAAGAAATATTTACGGATGAAGGAGAACTTACTAAATATTTGATGTATGGTACGACCAAAGAGCAAAAAACTTATACCGTTAAAGATGGTGACACTATTGAGAGTATTGCTAATGCCAATAAATTAAATACACAAGAATTTCTAATTGCCAATCCAGAGTTTACTAGTGTTAATAATTTACTTTACACATCACAAAAAGTAAATGTTGGTTTGATTGATCCAATCGTCAGTGTTGTCGTTGAAAAACACTCTGTCGCTGAAGAGGTATCAAAATATCCAACTGATATCAAATATGATAGTGAACTAGTAATTGGTTACTCTTATATTGAAAGACCTGGCGAAAATGGTCTTGATAAAGTAACTAGAAAATATCAATATATTAATGGTCAAATGGTCGATGTTGCTTTAATAAGCAGTGTCGAAATTAAACCGGCTGTTAGTCAGATTCTCGTTAAAGGTGAACGTTATGTACCTAATGTTGCTGATTTATCATATTGGGCATGGCCAACAAATACACCATATACCATTACTACTTGGTATGAATATCGTTGGGGTACATTCCACAATGGAATTGATATCTATGTCGGTTGGGGATCTCCAATATATGCTGCCAATAATGGCACTGTTGTTTCAGTCAAAGGTGGTTGCGTTAGAGGAGATACTAGGTGTAATGGTGGTGGTGGTAACTATATTATCATCAATCATAATATTTTAGGTTACTACACCCAATATATGCATTTAGCAAGTATTAATGTTAGGGAAGGTCAAACGGTTAAAAGAGGCCAAAAAATAGGTACAATGGGAAATACTGGTTACGTCGTTCCAACACCAGCATATGGTAGCGGTTCATTTGCTGGGACCCATCTCCATTTTAGTGCCTTTCATGGCATGCCATATCAAGGTGGTAGCCACTTTAACCCAATGAGTTTATACTAATGAAAGTATGTGTCTTATCTAGTGGTAGCAAAG